>JAHHTR010000099.1 GCA_020024515.1 Angelakisella sp. | reverse complement strand
GATTTGTTTCAACCATTGCGCAGGAGATACAGTCAAACAGAGATGTTCTTTCAATGCTGGAAAAGTATAAGAAAAACACGACTAAGGTTTTTGCAAAAGAACTTGATATAGTTACAGCTGATATGCGTTCAGGTAACTATGAAATAGCGCTTAACAGATTTCAGACCAAGTTTAACTCACCAAATCTAAGCAGTATTGTCAATGAGCTGATAAGAGTAATAAACGGTGATGACGGTACAATATACTTCCAAATGCTTGCAAGAGAAATAAAGGAACAGGAAGTCCAACGACTCAAAGGTGAAGCGTTAAAAATCCCTTCAAAGATTAAATTATTCAGCTTTTTAATGCTTATGTGTATACTTTTTATGTACTTAGTTGTTATCATATTTGAAATTATCCGCTCTTTGGGAATGATGCTTTAAGGATGGTGATACTGTGACGAAGCTAAAAAAAGTAATAGTAAACAATCGTGGGGAAGGTTATATTGATATTGTGGTTCTTATACTGTGCGTAATGCTTGTAATAGCTCTTGCAACCAAGGTATTGCCTGTTTATGTGGCAAAACAGAAAATAGATACATTCGCAAGCGAACTTGTAAGAGTGGCAGAAATAGCCGGCGAAGTTGGCAATGAAACCTCAAGAACAGAAGAATATCTTATCAATACAACAGGTATAAGACCAAATATTTCTTGGTCAGATTATGGAAGAATACAGCTAAATAACGAAATAAAAGTAACCGTCACTTATATCGTAGATATAGGATTGTTTGGGGAGTTTGGCTCATTCCCCATCACTCTGCGAAGCGAAGCGATGGGTAGAAGTGAGGTGTATTGGAAATAACAGTGGGAAAGAATAATATAATAAAAAATTTATCTAAGAGTATAAAAAGCAATAAGGGGAACGCATACCCGCTTGCTATTGCAGTTATTCTTATTCTTTTAATATTACTTTTAACAATAAGCGAATACTTTAGATTAAATATTATTGCGAAAGGAATCAAAGATGCGCTCCAAGAGGCTGTAATAAGCGCTGTTACAGAAAATTATGCCAATGTGTATCATGGAGTAAGAGAAGGATATTCGGGAGCTTATCAGCCAAACGGCAGTTCTTTCAGTGCGTCACTTGATTATGGTGATATATATGACCGACTTGATAATAACTTAGGACTGATAAGAAGTGGTGATAAACATATAAAGTATAATGGAAGTGAAATAGAATTCTATATAAACGGTCTCGATGTAAAAATTCAAAATGCCCCATATGCAAAAGATGACAACGCACAAAGATTTAAAATAGAGAGTTATGTAAATGTGTATGTTCCGATACCTTTTGTCGATAGAGTGTTACCTACAATGCGACTTAAATTAAAAACAACGGCAGGATATACGCCTATTTTTTAATAATCTTTTAAATCAGAAACAATCACTGGCTATTTTAAAATATTTGTGGTAATGTAAAGCTAATAGAACGGAAGGAGAAATACATATGAAAAAAGACAATATCAAAATTTTAAAAAACATATTGATTATCGGAGGAGTTGCAATCAGTATTATTCTTGTGGCAATGATTGCGAATAAGTTCCAAAAAACGCAATATTCCGATATAGAGCAATCAGAAAGCATATCGCAAAGTCAAGAAGTCTTTGTTGAAATACCAACAATTACAGAAGAAAATATTTCTCAGGAAGACGAAGACAGCTTAAACGAAAACAGTTCGCCTGAGAATACTGTAACAGAACAACCTCTGCAAGAGGAAGTAAAACAACCTGTGATAGAAGTTCCCACAGAAAAACAACCAACAAAAGAAGAAATTCCCACTGAAAATACTGATAAAGAAAAAGAACCTCAAAAAGAAGAAAGAAAGCCACAACCACAACCGGATAAAGAATCTCAAGACGGCGCAATAAGAGAAAATCCTGTCACAGGGGAAAAAGAAGTTTATATAGCGCCATTTGGCTGGCTACCTGAACCTAAAGAAGCTGTACATGAGCATGCAACAGGTATGGGAACAGGTGATAAAATAGGTCATTAAAAATCTTATCAAATATATTGTATCTACAATAAACTTTTTTCTATTATATTAATATATAGGTATAAGGCTTTATTATAGATCTAAAAATAAAATTCAATATAATAAACAAGTGTTTTATAAGAATGTAAACAAGATAGAATCATTTTTGATTGAGATAAATTATCTGTGTTATAATTCAGTTAAACAAATCAATATTGGGGAAAGATTTCAGAAAAGGAGTAATTTGTATGAAAAAAATAGTTTCATTATTATTGACAGTAGTTGTAGTTTTAAGTCTTGTGGGATGTGGCAAAGCAGAAATATCTGACAATGAAACAGGCGATTTACCACCAATGATTAATATGTCTGGCAATGATTAATATGTCTGGACAAAATTATGTTGCTCCATATATACCTGTAAATGAGCTACCTGATGGATATTCTTATTTAAGAGAATTAACTGAAGAACAAGCAAATGATACAGGTCTTGCAGGTTGTAAAATGTACGCAAAAACTGTACTGGATAGTATTCCTGATTTCTACGTATATCTACAATGTGGTACACCCATTAATGAAAATACAATTAACAGTGAAGATATTCAATGGGCATATGTTCAATGGATTAAGGTAAAAGAATCTGATAAACAAAGATAATTTAATTTGTTTAACTTACTTAAATTATATTAACTGATAGGTCTATGTTATCAATTTATCAAGAGAGATGTTTTTATTGGATTATTTAATACTAACACTTATATCTGACAGACTCTAATTTAAAACATATAATCTTTAAAAAATAACACACATAATTTATAAACGAAGCTATGATGAAATTAAAATTTTGTCACAGCTTCGTTTTTATTTATTAAATATTTGAAAGGAGAATATTTTTGAAAATAATCAAACAAATAATTTGTTTGTTATTGAGTTTGTGCATGCTCATAACAATAGCGTATGCCGCTGATGGAAATATGGATGGCGGCGGTGGAGGAATGGAAGATGCTTCAAAAGAAAACTTTTGGAATATAGGAAATGAAGGTGTCAGGGTAACTGTTGTTGATAAAAACACGAACTCACCTATGCTTAGAAGTTTGGACTTTACAAATGTAAATTATACAGGAAAAGTCTTACACAGTGGTGGTGTCAATAAAATAAATTATAGGAATGGAAAAAAATTATCTCTAAAAACAAGTGGATATAATCCTATTGATGTTGATAATCCTATTCCTAAAATAATATCTTCTGATGGGTTCAGTAATATTTCAGCAGTAAAAGAATATTTTTGCAGTGAAGGTTCAATCAAATATATCTCTGAAAAAATAGGTTTTCCATATGACAAATTAATAAATGGGGATTATGTTCTTATGATAGAACCTATTGCATATTTCACATATGCAGGACAAAAATTTGCTTTTACAGCAACCGAAGCAGCTATGTTTGATACCATGAAAAATGGTCTTGTCAGAAAAGTTTTGGGAAATCTAACACATAAAAATCTACCTTTGGCTATGTTTTTAGAGTACGATGAAATTGGCTTTGGCTCTTGGACAGGTTCAACCAACAGATTTGTAAACAGTTCTGAAATAATAAATTATTTAGGTATAGGTACTGTTCGTTTTGATGATTTTTCTCCAAATGAAGATGGAGATAAGCCGACAATTTCATCTTACGACTATATATATCGTGTTGATACTGATGTTATAACAGCAGTAACCGTTTCAGGTGGGCAATCAGATCCAAAGAATCCAACAACTGTCAGCTTTAATATTGAAGGACGAACGTATAATGTAAGTAATGTTTATTATCCTGAAGGAGATTCGCAATTGGTTTGGGTAAAATGGCATACTCCACGAACGCCTAAAAATATAGTTATTAGTGTATCTGTAAAAGGGCCCGGAAGTCCCGAAAAAGCTACAATTAATTGTAAAATAGAGGATTTGAATCAAAATCCTCCTCCAAATCCGACAGCCGATGACAGAAACGACAGTTTTACGCAGTCAAGTATTCCCATAAGAGCTGAAAGGACAAGCGCTTCTTGGTCAGTTTGGAAGCCCAAATGGCATAAACATATGGTTGATAACGGATATTACAAAACTCATCATTGGCAAGATTCCAATGGTAATTGGCATTCGAAAGATGTTTGGATTTCGAACTGGGAAGATGAAGGATGGTGGGAATTTGAGTCTCTTAACTATTATGCGAATATATCGGCAAATATGAGTATCAAATGTGATTCCAAAAATCCCACATCCAATGGCAAAACAATGAAAAGCGGATATGGGATAAATCAAAATGTATCGGTAACCTATCATACCAATAACCGTTCTGCCGTCACCCGTTCTCAAAATGCAGTCAGCTATTTCCCTGAATTTAATTATGAGAATTATTGGAGATTGCTTGACAGAATAGGCAGTGGCTTTGAGTTCAAACAAAATAAATATTCCACATATAAAAACCGAACGCATTTTACGCCCATTTGGTTTCCGGATGGTGATTATACAGTTAATACTTGGGTAATTGACTGCTGGACTCCGGATGGTATGTTGTCTGTGAATTTAAGTGATTCGTTGTATATTGACGGAAATCTATGGGATGACTGGCACATAGGTCCGCAAAAAAATGATTAAAACAAAGAAAGGATAATTTTATTATGAAAAACAAAAAACTAATACTCTGTCTTGCTATAACATTGTTCGTATGCCTTATTTTCAGCGCTACTGCTTTTGCGGCAGGCACAGGAGATGTGGCAGGCGCTATTGAAAGCACATGGAAAGATGCTTCATCACAAATTAAAACTGTTGTAAATAAGGTTATATTTCCGGCAATAGATCTGATTTTGGCTGTCTTTTTCTTTGCTAAATTAGGTACGGCATATTTTGATTATCGAAAAAGTGGACAATTTGAGTGGACAGGACCGGCTATTCTATTCGCTTGTCTGATATTTACAATTACTGCGCCAACATATATTTGGACTATTTTGGGAATGTAATAAATTAAAAAAATAAATATGATTAATTGTTGATATTGGGTATAGCTTTAAAATGCTGTTAATAATATACTTGCTTTACAAAATATAAAGCAAAGAGGTGAATTAAATGGCAGAAACAAAAAGCTTATGCGCCCTTATACCTATTGAATTACATAATAAGGTCACATCAAGTAAGGATGAAAGCAGATTGACACTAAATCAATATGTTGAAAAAATAATAACCGAATATTATGAATTAAAGGAGAGAAAAAATATGAATCAAATTAAAACACTCGCAATTCAAATCGAAGACAGTCTGTTTCAAAGATTAAAGGAATATGTGGACAGCGTTCCTCATCTAACTCAAAAAGCATTCATAACAGAGCTGATTATAAAAGCTCTTGATGAGTTAGCGCCAATACAAAACAACGAACAGGTGAAAGACGATGCAGATATTGAGTGATATATATTATGGCAACATTTGCCCATGCGAAAAAGATCTAGTTCAAGGTAGTGAATATCAGAAAACCCAACAGCAACCGGCTGATTTAACAGAAAAATTAAATGAACAATTAAATGAAGAACAGCAGATTATACTGGATGATATTATAAGTTGTTGCTCAAAATTAATTATACTGACAGGTGAAGAAAACTTTACTGATGGCTTTAAAACAAGAGCGAGAGTAATTTTACAAGTATACGGTAAATAATCAATATTACATAGGATAGGTCAAATGCCTATCCTTATTTTTTTATAGAAAGCAGGTGATACTTTGTTTATATGGGATTTTGTTTTGGAAACTATAATGAAGCAGCTTATTGATTGGGTATACAGTCAGACAGTGGGATTTTTGGGAAACTTCTTTTCGCAAATGGGAAATATGGGAATGGAATTGTTTAATATGACTTGGGTGCAAAGTATTGTTTTGTTCTTTTCGTATTTTGCGTGGACTCTGTATGTTATAGGACTTGTTGTATCGTGCTTTGAAACAGGAATTGATTACCAAACAGGCAAAGGCAGTATCAAAGAATCACTCTTAAACGCTGTCAAAGGCTTTATGGCTGTTTCACTGTTTACTGTTGTTCCCGTCAGATTATTTGAATTGTCAATTAATTTGCAAAGCCGTTTGACATCAGGTATTACGGGCTATGGAAACAGCTTCGGTGAAGTGGCAAACGGTTTTGTTGAAGCTCTCGCCTCAAACACTATGGAAAATATAATGGGATCGGGTATATTCGGAGGATTGTCAGCAATTACAAATCCTATTTTTATGTTATTCATCATTATTATGATGGGATATGCGGTAATAAAGGTATTCTTTTCAAACCTTAAACGCAGTGGTATTTTACTTATACAAATTGCTGTGGGAAGTTTATATATGTTTTCTGTTCCAAGGGGGTATTATGATGGATTTATTCAGTGGTGCAAGCAAACAGTAGGCTTATGTCTGACAACATTTTTACAAGCGACAATACTTACGGCAGGACTTATGGTTTTAAGGGAACATTGTTTGCTTGGACTCGGACTTATGCTTGCCGCAGGTGAAGTTCCGAGAATTGCCGGGGCATTCGGACTTGATACTTCGACAAAGGCAAATATGATGAACGCAGTTTATACCGCCCAAGCGGCAGTAAACACAACAAGAACCATAACGCAAGCAGTGGCTAAATAAGAGAAAGGATGTGGATAACAATGATAACTATGGGAAGCTTGTTTGACGGTATAGGAGGATTTCCGTTGGCGGCAATACGCAACGGTATTGTTCCGATATGGGCAAGTGAAATAGAAGTATTTCCGATAGAAGTGACAAAGATAAGATTTCCGAATATGATTCACGTTGGTGATATAACCAAACTTAACGGGGCTACTCTGCCACCTGTCGATATAATATGTGGCGGTTCACCCTGTCAGGATTTGTCGGTTGCGGGAAAACGGGCCGGACTTGACGGTGAACGTTCAGGTCTTTTTATGGAACAAACACGTATAGTAAAGGAGATGAGATATGCAGATGAAAAACGAGGTATCCCACAAGGTGAATTGTCACGAAGTGACAAGAGAGGGTGCTCTGAGACAGTTAAGCTTATTCGACCAAGATATATGGTCTGGGAAAACGTCCCCGGAGCTTTCTCAAGCTCAGAGGGAGAGGACTTTCGCGCCGTCCTTGAAGAAATTGTCCGCATTAAGGACAGCTCCCGTTATGTTCCTCGACCTGACGACAGGGCATGGAAATCTGCTGGGGCAATCATATTGGGAAACGAATTCAGCTTGGCTTGGAGAGTCCTCAACGCTCAATACTGGGGAGTCGCCCAACGTCGCCGTAGAATCTTCCTTGTCGCAGATTTTGGAGGTCTTACCGCTCCCGAAATATTATTTAAGCAAGACAGCCTGTTTGGGAATTTTAAGACGCGCGAAAGCGAGAGATAAGGAGCTGCCAATACAACTTAAAACAGCTCTGGAAATACAGGCAGGCGTAATAACGTATACCTTAACGGACAGTAACAGTCGGTCAACGCTTTGTCTGTGTGATCAAGGCGGAGAAAGGATGGATATATGTGATGATATGACAGGTACATTAAAGGCGAGCATGAGCGGGCATCAACCTATTGTTATGGCAACACAGCAAAGCAATGCCGAAATCTGTAAAGGTCTATGTCCCACAATAACATCGTCAGCCGGTATGAGCGGTAATAATTCACCGGTGCTTTTTGATAATCACGGCAAAGACTGCAGATATAACGGACCGTTAAAGGTAGCGCCTACTGTAGCCGCTACCTATGGAACAG
>JAHHTR010000098.1 GCA_020024515.1 Angelakisella sp. | reverse complement strand
AAGCTCAAAGCTTACTTCCGTAAATTAAAAATTCGTTCACTTTATCTTCTTTGGGTTGCCATTCCAAATGCTTTTGCTCTTGTTTCAGCTTCTGATGCAACTGGTTGGTTTCATGCTTCTGGATACTGCTAATATTTTTACAAATTGCTCTAATGGTGAGGGTGACGCTATATACAAATTTTCGGAAAAAGCTTTGTTCAAAGGTGAGCCTGACGCTTCATCGTTTCCAACAGGCGGACTGAGAGCTACTTTTGAGGCAAGAGGATATACTACATGGGATCCTACTTCGTCTGCGTTTGTAAAAGGTACATCACTGTATATTCCTACTGCGTTTTGTTCATATACAGGTGAGGCACTTGATACAAAAACTCCTTTACTTCGTTCAATGAATGCTGTCAATAAGTCGGCGGTTCGTCTATGTCATGCACTGAATTTAAAAGATGTCACAAAGGTAATTTCCCAGGTCGGTGCAGAACAAGAGTATTTTATTGTAAACCGAGAACAATATGAAAAACGTCTTGATTTAAAAATTTGCGGAACAACATTAATAGGCGCAAAGACATTAAAAGGACAGGAACTTGATGACCACTATTTTGGAAGAATAAGAATAAAAATAGATAACTATATGCGAGAAGTTGACCGCAGATTGTGGGAACTGGGAGTACCTGCACAGACAAAACATAATGAATCGGCACCGGCACAGCATGAACTTGCTTGTATGTACAGCGAAAGCAACGTTGCATGTGACCATAACCAAATAGTAATGGAGACGCTGAGAACAGTTGCAAAAGAACAGGGGCTTGCTTGTCTGTTGCACGAAAAGCCTTTTGCCGGTATCAACGGTTCAGGTAAACATAACAACTATTCGCTTGTTACAGATACCGGACTTAATTTATTTAATCAAGGTAAAGACCCACAAAATAATGCTCTGTTTATAGTAAGTTTGTGTGCTTTTATTCGTGCTGTTGATAAATATCCGAATTTACTGAGACTATCGGCAACTAGTGGCACAAATGACAGACGTCTGGGTGGTTCGGAAGCTCCACCGGCTATTATATCAATGTTTTTGGGACAATATTTAGTCGATTTATTGAATGATATAGCAAAAGGCTCAAAGAACAAAGCTATTTCGGGTGATATATTGGATATAGGCGTACCTACATCTGCATTTTTGTCACGTGATGACAGTGACAGAAACAGAACATCACCTATTGCTTTTACAGGTAATAAGTTTGAATTCAGAATGGTAGGTTCATCACAATCCATAGCGATGGCAAATACTGTTTTGAACACAATAATGGCAGATAGTTTTGATGCTTTTTCACAGTACTTTGAAGATTTTGGTTACAGTGAAGAAACACTTTCAGATATAGTGGCTGAAACTATGCACAATCATAGCAAAATCATATTTAATGGTAATAATTATGATATCAAATGGGTGGTAGAGGCAGAGCGTAGAGGACTATCAATTATAAACAATGCGGTTGAAGGCTTTGAAGCACTACTCAAAGATGATAATATAGAACTCCTATCACGTTATAATGTACTAAGCAAGTCAGAATGTTTGTCACGATATGATATTATGATGGAAAATTATAGCAAGATAATATCAATAGAGGCATCAACACTAATAGAAATGGTAAACAGACAAATTTTACCTGCAATTATAAGATATGTTAAGATGTTATCCAAAACAGCAGTAGATTTTACAAAAGCAACAGGATATGAGCAAACATACATAAAAAATACATTAATTGGATTATCAAAAGTAATAGATAATATAAGTGTGGAATTGCAAAGACTTGAAGACTTGCTGAATAATCAACCAAGTGACCACGTGGAACGCAGTAGATATATGTGTAATATTATACTTCCTGCTATGGAAAAGGTACGTATATATTGTGACAATGCCGAAACAACAGTTGATAAAAAATATTGAGGCATACCTACATATACGGATTTAATTCATAGAGTGTAGATTATAGATAAATAAAAAAACACAAGGGATATTTATCACCTTGTGTTTTTTTGTATGTATGTGTTTATTCAGTAACTTTAACCTGATGAGCTCCTGTATTGACGCTCAAACTCAATCCGTTTTCTTTGGTGTAATGACCGACAATAGTAAGGTTTTTATCGGAAAAAGATTTTAAATCTTCTAAGGATTCGTCATCATTGGGCATGTTGGCATATAGAAATATCATACCCAAGTCATTTGCCGAGAGAGTCACATCTTTTTTATGGGTTTTCAAAAGATAAGAAAACCGTGGGCTGTTTTTTATATTCGGAGCCATTTCAAATTTACAGATTTCAAATAATTCTTCTAAATGACTTTTTGGAATTTTACAAGATATATAATCTTTATAATCTTTACACTCTTCATATTTTTTATAATCTTCATAATCCGGAAATTTAAAGGTTATATTATAGCTTTTTACACCGTATGCTTCTTCAATAGGGGTATCGCTGACTTCCAAAGGCAAATAATTGTACCAAATGAAAAATACGGCGATACAGATAAAAACAATCAATGACAATACAATTAAAATTTTATTTTTAATATTTTTCATTTTGTATATCCCTCCCTACTTTTTTACCCATAAACGATAGTATGTTCTTTAAATGGTGTTGAGGCAGTTGTTTTACAAGTATATTCTAAATATGCTTTGCCTACATTTTGTAATCCAACGGAATGTTTAACAACTTGAGATCCATCTATAATACTGGCTAATTTATATACTTTTATAGGAGAAGTTGATTTTGTATATGAAATATATTCAGAATAAGCCTTATTTCCACCGTGCCATACTTGTCTAAATTTTGCAGTTATATCAATACGTATACCAAGCCCCCTTGGAGCACTGTTAGAATATATTGTATTAGTATCATAAAAATATCCTTCTCCGCTATAAGGCGCAATAGATTTAATGGGATTATTATGCACTACGACACTGAAAGCAAGGTTATCATACCTAATATCTATACTTTTTGCATTATTTAAAGATGATATCAAATCGTTTGTTGTGGTAACATCATCACTATATAACCATATATAAAATAAATCTTTTGCTGTTAAAACTATTATATCTTCTTTTCTTTTATCTCGAAAATATGTTGAATTTTTGATTGTATGTGTTTCATTTAATAAAATATCGTATTCCTTCAAAGAAATAACTTTATCGTCACCAATAACAGACAGATTATCAAGTGATTGTTTAGGAAGTGCCATAGCGGTAACAGATATAGACATTATAATTAAAAGAGTTGTTGACAATAGAACAAAAATTTTTTTTCATAAAAATATCTCACTTCATATTATTAGATTTCATACATTTTTTACAAATAGCTGTTTAATTAAATAATAACTTAAAGTTGTTAATAATTTGTCAAAAAAATAACAACTTTAAGTTAATTTACGCCTGTTTATAGCTGAATAGGTATTGCTAAAATATATAAAGTGTGTACAGAAAAATATTTGTATGTTTTTATATATCATAGAAAGATTTTTCTATAATATTTGGTGTCACAGTCCCATTTGAAAGTTCTTCTATTTTCTTTGCCAAACTGTCATAATATTCTGTCGGCAAAATAATGGTTAGATTTATATTTGCGGTAAATTGTGTATCTATTGTTTTTACGTTGTATTGTGGTAAGATATATTGTACTTTCCCATATAGGTCATAATTAAGATTTATATCTACTTTGTAACAAGGTGTCATATTGAGAAGATTTGTCGCCTCTATTGCCATTTTCGCGCCTTGCGTATATGCTCTCGCAAGACCTCCTGTCCCTAAAAGTATACCACCAAAGTATCGTGTGACAACAATAACAGTATCAACAAGTTCTTCTTTTTCCAAGACTTCAAGTATTGGTTTGCCTGCTGTTCCCTGTGGTTCTCCGTCATCTGAAAAACGTTTGAGATTATTTTCTTTTAAAGAATAGGCATATACATTGTGTCTTGCGTCTTTATGTTTGCTTTTTATTTCATTTATAAAGGCAATAGCTTCTTTTTCTGTTGTAACATGATTTATATACCCTATAAATCTTGATTTTTTTTCAGTAAATTCGTTTTGTGCATATCCACTGACAGTTATATATGGTTTATTGTCTATTTTATACACTCCCTTAAAGTATTACCGGTGAGGTAATATCATATCTGTTTGCAGTAGTAAGAATATAGTCTGTATTTTCGTTAAATCCATTTTCGGTTAGAGCATTGAGTGTTGTTTGTCTGGCTATATCAGGTGTATTGCTTTCGTTGCTTAGGTGAGATAGTATAAAGCGAGTTGTACCTGTTTTTACAAGTTCAACAGCTATTTGCGCACATTGTTTATTGGATAAATGCCCTTTGTTTGAACGTATGCGTTGTTTAAGGTGATATGGATATGATGATATGGAAAGAAGCTTTTCTTCATAGTTAGATTCAAGCACAACAAGGTCGCAACCTTCTATACCTTTTTTTACCATACTTGTAACTTCACCGAGGTCTGTTGCATATCCGATAGTGCGTTCACCTGCATTTATTCTAAATCCTATTGAATGTTTTGCATCGTGTGGTGTATCAAAAGGGCTTACTGTCATACCGGCAATTTCTATTTTGCTGTTTATTTCATATATAGGCGCAGCGAGCTCTCCGACAGTTGTTTTTATATAATCAATTGTTTCAGCAGAAGCAAATATCGGCACATTTACTTTTTTTGTAAGTACAGGAAGTGCTTTTATATGGTCGGAATGGTCATGGGTAATAAGTATTCCTTCTATTTTTTTAGGGTCTATGTCTATTTTTTGCAGTGACGAAAGAATTGTTTTGCAATTTTTTCCGGCGTCTACAAGCAGTCCTCTGTTTTTATGTTCTATATATGTAGAGTTTCCACTGCTTCCACTAAATAATGGACAAACTTTTACCAATATAACAACTCCTTTTTTGCGTTTAATATTTCTAATATATTGTAATCAAAAAATAAAAATCAGTCAAGATATATAAAATATAAGTGTATTGTTAAATTAACTGGTTACAAAAGTTTTACTCAATTTTTTTCAAATAATTGCGGTACTTAGGCAACACTTAAGACGTTTTCAGCAGAAAACGGAAATTTTTTAGCTATGAAAGAGCATTTTTAAAAGTATATTTTGCCTTAAAAGGCAAAATATACTTTTTGCTAATTATGCTTACTTGACAAACTCTACCTTTCTCTTATTTTAGAGAGAGGTAGAATATTTATTTTTTAATTTTAAAGCTATATTTGTCAGTCTATATGCCAGATAGTACGAGCATAATCATCAATAGCTCTGTCGGCGCAAAAAATACCCGCAGATGCAATATTGATAAGTGACATTCTTTGCCATTTTAGATTTTCTTCTCTGTATAGCTCAGATGAATAATCTTGAACCTTACAATAATCTTCGAAATCAGCACAAGCCATATATCTGTCAATATTTTTGATTTGGTCAAGCACATCGTGGAATGCTGATAGTTCAGGAGTATTTTTTATAAAAGTAAGCACTCTTTGAAGTTCACTGTTAATATAGTTGTGTGGGTTGTAGCCTTGTTTTTGTAGGTTTACAACTTCAGGTGTGCGCATACCAAAATAGAAGATGTTGTCATTTCCGACAGCCTCACCTATTTCAACGTTTGCTCCGTCAACTGTACCCATAGTTATTGCACCGTTAAGCATTAGTTTCATATTACCTGTACCGCTTGCCTCTGTGCCAGCTAATGAAATTTGTTCTGAAATTTCACTTGCAGGCATCAGTTTTTCAGATAGTGATACATTGTATTCTTCCAAAAATACTATTTTCAGTTTATCTTTTGCAATCGGGTCATTGTCAACCAGTTTGCCAAAGTCACATATTAGCTTAATTATCTTTTTAGCCATATAGTATCCTGGTGCTGCCTTTGCGGCAAAGAAATATGTCTTTGGCGTAAAAGGACGGTTTGGATATTCTTTTAGGTTTAAATATTGTTGAATAATGTGCAGTACATTTAAATGTTGACGTTTATATTCATGTAGACGTTTTACCTGTACGTCAAAGATAGAATTTGGATTAACAATTATACTTCGTTCCTTATATAGATATTTTGCAAAATCCTGTTTGTTTTGAAGTTTAATATCAGCAAGAGAAAGTAGCACTTTGTTATCATTACTGTATTTTTTAAAGTCTTCAAGCTTAGAAAAATCATATAAGAAATCGTCACCGATATGGTCAACAATAAGTTTTGTAAGGCGTGGATTTGATTGTAATAGCCATCTGCGAGCGGCTATACCGTTTGTTACATTTTTAAACATTTCAGGGTGTATAGCACTGAAATCTTTAAATAAATCATCACGAATAATGTCTGAGTGCAGTTTTGAAACACCATTGACACTGTGGCTGCCAACAAGACAAAGATTAGCCATTCTTACTTTTCCATTATATATTATACTCATTCTTTCTATAACATTTTCAGGCAAGTGACAGTTTTCACGCAAGTCGATGCAGAATCTTGTGTTAATTTCATTGATAACTTGATAAATACGTGGTAGAAGTGTTTGAACTAAATTAATATCCCATTGTTCCAACGCTTCTGACATAACAGTATGGTTTGTATATGCAAATGTTTTCTTTACAATATCCCAAGCTGTATTCCAGTCATATCCACATTCATCAAGAAGTATGCGCATAAGTTCCGGAATAGCAAGTGTTGGGTGTGTATCATTAATATGAATAGCATTTTTTTCCGCAAAATTTTCGATAGTGCCATATATAGACATATGGCGACGGAAAATATCAGATACAGATGCTGCTGTCAAGAAATATTGTTGACGTAGTCTAAGTAGCTTACCTTCTGTATGATTGTCGTTTGGATATAAAACTTTACTGATAGTTTCAGCATAGCTATGTTGCCCAAAAGCAGATAGATAATCACCTTTATTAAAGGCTTCCATATTTATATCAGGGCTTTTTGCTCTCCATAGACGAAGTAGGCTGACAGCTTTGTTGTCATATCCTGAAATGTATAGGTTATATGGTATGGCAAGGACTGTTGTGTAGTTTTCATGCTTAACCATGTGTATACCACTATCCCATTTTTCTGCTATATTACCGCCGAATTTTACTTCAACAGCATGGTCAGGGATAGCTTCAAGCCATACATCGCCACCGGGTAGCCAATAGTCCGGTAGTTCTCTCTGCCAGCCGTCATCGATTTTTTGTTTAAATATGCCGTATTCATATAGTATGCTATAACCAGTACCCAATCTACCTGTACTTGCAAGTCCGTCAAGATAGCAAGCAGCAAGTCTGCCAAGTCCGCCATTACCAAGTCCCGGATCAGGCTCACATTCAAATAATGATTCAGGTTTTAGTCCAAAAGTTTTAAGAGCTTCTCTAAATTCATTTTCAAGTCCAAGATTATATAAGTTGTTCTTTAAGCTTCTGCCTACCAAAAATTCCATTGACATATAGTAGATTTGTTTGTTACCTTTTGCGTTATTTTCAGCAACAAAAGATTTTCTTCTTTTTTCCAAAATATCACGAATTACCATTGCGCTGGCTTTATAAAATTGCTCTACTGATGCGGTGGTTAGCGATACAGAACGTTCTACAACCAATTTATCTTCTATGAGTTGAGCTAATTGTTTTGCGGAAATATCAGGTTTGTTCTTCATAAAACGGCTATCCTTTCAAAAGTATATTTGATAAATTAATCAGAGTGTAAATAAGATAATAAAATAACAATTTTATCTTTAATTATAATATAAATACTTTATAATATCAATATTTTATAGTAAATATTATTA
>JAHHTR010000097.1 GCA_020024515.1 Angelakisella sp. | reverse complement strand
CTCCGTATGTGCTCCATTGGAGTGCTCCGTATGTGCTCCATTGGAGTGCTCCGTATGTGCTCCATTGGAGTGCTCCGTACTCGTGAAGTCTTGTTTTATTATCATTTCGCCCTGTTCTTCTATATACAAGGCTCCTTGAACTATGTGCGTATATGGCGCACATAGTTCGTATAGTTTTCCTTTAAATCTTTTATAAACTGACTGTTTTGATACCCCTAGTTCATCTGCTATCTGCCGAATTGTTTTCATGATTTTATCAACAGGCCTATCGCTTTATCTTTTAAACATTTTTTATTAAATCGACCTCTTTTTATCTTACTCCATAAATACAAAGCTTCATTTTTGCAAATCCAATTCACGGCCCGTCCTCCTTTCATTGAAATAAATTACGATATTGATTTCTTTTACTCCCATCATACCTGACAATCTGATTGTTAGCAATACAATAACTGTCTTCACCGATTTTTTAAGGTTATGTTTAATAAAAATAGGTGATCTTAATTGTAAATAAAAACAAATAATAATCATTTTTCTTGTTTCCACCACTTATCAATGGTCATCCGACTTAGTTTTATATCTCTATAACAATCAATTTTTCGGCCATTGGGATTTTGCTGCTGCCATTCCCTAACAGTCTGCTCCTTGCTTCCCGAACCTTTGGGACGGCCATTTCCATCTGTCCATTTTTTGCCCTGACGACGCATACGGATATCCCTTATAGCTCGCGCTTCTTCCAAATGTTCCTCTTGGTTTTTTCGCTCTTTTTTAGGTCTTCGGTTGATACGAATCCCTGTTTTTACTTCGATTGCATTAATTGAATATCGAGCATACGACTTTTTATAATATTTGCTGGCCTGCATCACATCATCTACTGTAAAAGCGTTATCTTCCCGCACTGTTAATTCATTAAATGGCTCGACCAATGACAAAGCGTCCTGCAAAACAGCTTCTTTTTCAATATTACACTTAATTGCCATAATAAAAAGTACTGCGATACAGTTGTAACGATTGCCATCTCGGGCATTTCCATCTGTTTGTATTTCATTCAGCCACCAATAATACAACCCACGATTACACACATACTGGCCGACTGGCTTTTTCTGTATAATCCTCTTTTCATACCATTCCGGATACAAAATCTGCGCTTTATCAAGTGTTAAATGATCCTCTCCCCAAATTCCGCTTCCATAACTATCAAATCCCTCTGGAACTTTATACTGATCATATACATATTCATTCAAATACATCAAATCAACTTTTTTACCACATTTATACGCTTTCACGCGATAATTCTGCTTCGACTTCTTAGTTCTACCTAACTTAGAACAAGTTCCAACTATTCGAAACCCCTGAAAAATCCCTTGATACTGGCGATTTTCAATTTTATAATTACTGGTTTCTTTATTCCAAACAATCCGAGTTAACCCTTCCTTCAATTTCTGCAAATAAGGAATAAGATGAGGATATAATGGAATCGGTTCATAAAAAATATAATAAACATGCAATCCATATCCGGAATTAACAAGATACGTTGGAACCGGCAACATATCTTGCTCAAAATACATGCGTAGGCTCTCCAATTCCTTCAATCCAACACCATCTAAATCAATACATATCCCCTGCAATTTATAAGCGTTCTTAGCACTCCTTGTTTTCCCGGAATAAGAACACAACGAACAAACCGCAAAATCGTTTCCTTGAACCTCTTCAAATGCCTTCATATCACGAAATACAATCTCATTATGCAAATAGCGATGGCCTTCATCCTCAACCGTATAAGCAATAATCGGATTTGCAAGATGATCACTCACATATCCCCTGCGTTCAATTTCTTCCGGACAAAAAATATCTCCATAAAAATCCAACGCAGAGACCTCATTTCCTAGCCAAGAGACCAAAAAAAGAGTCTTTAAACGATAAAGTTCCTCTGACGACATAAAATCACCTACATTTTTTGATAGAATAAAAGGGGCCACACCCCCCCACTGGCTGGCTATATTATAAATATATTTTATTGTACATTTTTTGATAAAATAAAAAAGGGGGGTAACCCAACGTATTTATGATATATCATTATGCACTTAATATCAATATGTCGCGTATGTAATAATATATCAGCTCTTCAAATCGTCTCAGGAGCTCTGTAAATAGCTTCTGAGACGATTTGAAGCTTACTTCGTATGTTTTTATGTTAAATTAAAAAATCGATTATACATGCTCTCAGGCTTATTTTAGCTTAATTTTATATTCGCTTTTTCATTATTTAGTTTTTTCAGCAAAAAGGACATTACTGTTTTAATCGGCGGTGTCAAACTCTTATTTCGATGGTAAAGCAGTTGTTTCCAAATCTCAATAGAAAGCCCTTTTACCTGTAATCTCGCTAATTTTCCTTCCTGAACTGACTGTTCAGTTACATAATCGGGCAAAAATGCAATTCCTATGCCTTTTTCTACCAATCGACAAATTAAATCTGTATTTCCTATCTCCAGAATTGGGTCAATTTGAAGAGAATGCTGGGCTAAATGTTGCTCCAAGATACGTCGATAGCTCATTCCTTGTTCTGTAAGGATACAAGGTAATCCTACAATCTTTGACATACTGACCGAACCTAGATTGACTAAAGGATCTTTAGATGAAATCACAAAATGAGTATCAATTTTTTCTTCACCTGCAATTATATAATCCCTATGATAAACGTGCCGATCCAGTGTATATGCCAAATCCACCTCATTTTGATCTAATAATTGTAATATTCCTTCGGTACTTGCTGTGGTAATTTGTAGTTTAACGCCTGGAAACTGCTGACGAAGTGTTGCAAATTGCCCTTCTATCAGCCAACTGCACATGGAATCTGCCATTCCTACCCGAACAGTTCCGTGTATTTCTGGATCATGGCGGACATGCTCTTCTAAATCGCTTACTTTTTGGCAAATTTCATAGGCAAAGTCTAATACTTCCTTTCCTTCGCTGGTTAAAGAAATAGAGTGATTGATTCGATCAAACAGTTGTACTCCCAGATCTTCCTCCAACTGCCGAATTTGAAACGAAATTGTCGGCTGAGAGTATCCCAGCTTTTCTCCAGCCCGCGTAAAACTTCCCAACTCTACTACTTGAATAAACGTACTTAAATTTTTTAAATCCATACTATCACCATAAAAAAAATAAATGATCCTTATAAATATTATCAGTTTTACAAATCGATAAAAACACTATATACTAAGAGCAAGCTTTTTACAAGCACTCAATGGAACTTGATCAGGATCTTTCCTATTTGACAATCATAAAGGAGTATATTATTATGAAAAACAAATTTTTATCGCTAATTTTAGCCATGGTTATTGGATTTTCGCTGACCGGATGCGGCGGCTCTGCAAAAACCAACACATCCGACACATCCAACACAACAGCTTCTTCTGACGATTCTAAGTATACCGTTGGTATTTGCCAGCTCAGCCAACATCCGGCTTTAGATGCTGCCACACAGGGATTTCAAGATTCTTTGGAAGAAGCTTTGCCCGGTCAAGTTAATTTTCAAATGGAAAATGCTTCTAACGATATTCCAACCTGTGGTGTTATCTGCAATGGATTTGTAGCTAACAATGTGGATTTGATCCTTGCCAATGCTACTCCTTGTTTGCAGGCCGCTTCTTCTGCTACAGTTGATATCCCTATTTTAGGCACTGCTGTTACAGAATACGGTGTAGCTCTTGACATTAAAGATTTCGACGGAACCGTCGGTGGAAATATTTCCGGTACTTCTGACCTGGCTCCTCTGGATCAGCAGGCAACCATGGTTCAGGAATTATTCCCAGAGGCTAAAAATGTTGGTATTTTATACTGTTCTGCTGAGGCAAACTCTGTTTATCAAGCAGATGTTGTTAAGTCCGAACTGGAGAAATTAGGCTTTCATGTCAATATCTACACATTCGCTGATTCCAATGAAGTTTCTGCTGTAACAGCAACCGCCTGTGATGAAAACGACGTTCTCTACATGCCTACGGACAATACTGTTGCATTGTGCGCTGAAGCCATCCACAATGTTGCTGAACCTGCTGGTATCCCTATCATTAACGGTGAAGCTAATCCTTGCAAAGTATGTGGTGTAGCTACTTTATCGATCGACTACTACGAACTGGGCCGCACTACCGGTAAAATGGCTGCACAAATTCTCACCGGAGAAAAAGAAGTCTCTGAAATGCCGATTGAATACTTCCCAGAACCGAAAAAGCTGTTTAACCCCACTTTGGCGCAATCTTTAAATGTAACAATTCCTGATGATTACGCAGCAATTGAAGATTGATTTCTTCCTCATTTTCTCTTAAAATATAGTTGATGTTGCTATGTTTTAACATTTTATCAATATGTCTTTTGGATAAATCGTCCGTTGACTTTAACACACCAAAGCTTTATAATTATAGCCAATTACAGCGCCGTTAACCGGCAGAAAGGAGTTCATTATGACAACAATTAAAACTACTCTCAACTACGCATCTCTGTCTGCTTTGGACTCCTATTTTACTTTCCTGGCTCGATTTATGGGCTTTTTTAATCATGCCTTAAATCCTATTTCGTCCAGGAAGTTGTAAGCTGTACTGCATTCAATCGCTAATGAACGCGGTTCCGCCTAAAAGGACGGAACCGCGTTTTTTTTTACAAAATTATTCAAAAGGAGTTTTCTGTATGAACACCAAAAAATCTTTGATAGCCACTGTCCTTTCTGCAATTCTGGCAATTGGTTTTACCGGATGCGGTGCTTCTTCCACATCTGCGAATCCTTCTTCTGCCCAGGCAGAAAATAATTCTGCAGATCAAAAATTTACTGTTGGTATCTGCCAGCTGACACAACATCCTTCTTTGGACGCTGCTACTCAAGGATTTATGGACGCGATTGAAGAAGCTCTTCCTGATCAGGTAGAATTTGATTTGCAGAACGCCTCCAACGATATTCCGACTTGCGGTGTTATTTGCAATGGATTTGCTGCCAGCAATGTAGATTTAATTCTTGCTAACGCTACTCCAAGTTTACAGGCTGCCGCTTCGGCTACTGTGGACATTCCTGTTTTAGGCACTGCCGTTACAGAATACGGCGTTGCATTGGATTTAGAAAACTTTAACGGAACTGTTGGCGGCAATATTTCCGGTACCTGCGATCTGGCTCCTCTGGACCAACAGGCGAACATGATTTCCGAACTTCTTCCTCAAGCCAAAAAAGTTGGTATCCTGTACTGTTCTGCTGAAGCAAATTCTGTTTATCAAGCTAACGTCGTTCAAGAATCCCTGGAAAAAGCCGGACTTACTGTAACTAGCTATACTTTCGCTGATTCCAACGACGTATCTACTGTTGCCTCAACTGCTTGTGATGAAAATGACGCCCTTTATATTCCAACTGATAACACCGCTGCTTCCTGCGCTGCAGCCATCAACAATGTTGCCGGACCTGCCGGTATCCCAATCATTACCGGTGATGCAGATACTTGCCGCGGATGCGGAATCGCAAGCTTCTGCATTGATTATTACGAATTGGGCCGTACTACCGGCAAAATGGCTGTACAAATCCTGAAAGGTGAAAAAGAAATCTCCGAAATGCCGGTCGAATATTATAGCAACCCTGTAAAAATGTATAACAAAAGCATTTCTTCTTCCCTGAATATCGAAATCCCTGAAGATTACACTCCTCTGGATTAATTTTCCTGCCAAAAGATTTTATAACAAGCTAATCGCAATTTTTGAATGAATCGAGGTCTGTTGAATGGATATTTTAACTTACTTGCAATCTCTTAGCCTATCAAATCTGCTTTCCCGAATGCCTGCTGCCATTGCGCAAGGACTGATTTGGGGTGTGATGGCTCTTGGCGTCTATGTTACTTTTCGTATGTTGGACATTGCTGATTTGACAGTAGATGGTTCTTTTGCTGTGGGCGGTGCCGTTACCGTTATGCTTTTGATGGCTGGTTGGCCTGCATGGGCTGCTTTATTGGCTGCGGTAATTGCTGGTGTAATTACCGGACTGTGTACCGGTATTCTCCATACTAAACTGGGCATCCCTGCTATTTTGGCCGGTATCCTGACTCAATTTGCTTTATATTCAATCAACCTTCGAATCATGGGACAAGCAAACCAAACCGCCAGCATCAAAAAATTCGGCTTGATCTTTGATCCTGAAAGTCACGGAAAAGGCTTTCTGGTTTCTTCCCTGTACATTCCCCAGGCTATTCTGGTAGGTCTTATCATTGCAGGAATCTTAATTGCCGGATTTTACTGGTACTTTGGTACGGAACAAGGCAGTGCTATTCGTGCTGCCGGCTCTAACCCGGCTATGATCCGCGCACAGGGCATCAACATCAATACCATGCAGATTCTGGGACTTGCCCTCTCCAACGCAGCTGTCGCCCTTGCAGGCGGTTTAATGACCCAATTTCAAGGGACTGCTGATGTAAATATGGGCCGAGGCTCTATTGTCATCGGTCTTGCAGCCATTATCATCGGTGAAGTTCTGTGTGATGCTTTATTCCGCAAAGGATGCAGCTTTGCTGTCCGTCTTATTTTTGTAGTCCTTGGTGGTGTCCTTTACTATATCGTTATGACCATCATTTTGTGGCTGCGTCTGGACCCTAATGATCTTAAATTGCTCACTGCTGTAATTGTAGCTATATTTCTTGCAGTGCCATACCTGCAAAAACAATCACACAGTTCTTTCAAACGTGCAGGAAAAATGGCTTTAAAAAACGAAAAGGAGGCCCATCATGCTTAAACTTTCTCATATCAATAAAACTTTTAATTTGGGAACCATCAATGAAAAAGCTGCTTTGCGTGATCTAAATCTTCACTTGGAGCCGGGCGATTTTGTTACCGTCATCGGCGGAAACGGTGCCGGTAAATCCACTATGTTAAACGCTGTTGCCGGCGTATGGCCTGTTGACAGCGGCTCTATCACTATCGATGGCATGGACGTAACCGGACTTCCTGAATACAAGCGTGCCAAATATATCGGCCGTGTCTTTCAGGACCCTATGATGGGCACCGTGCCTAATATGCAGATTGAAGAAAATATGGCTCTGGCTGCCCGTCGAGGCCGTCCTCGCGGTCTTCGCTGGGGCGTCACAAAAGAAGAAAAAGAACTTTACCATGAGAAACTCAAAATATTAGGATTAGGTCTTGAAAATCGTATGACCAGTAAAGTAGGACTTCTTTCCGGCGGACAGCGTCAGGCTTTAACCCTTCTGATGGCTTCGCTGCAAAAGCCAAAACTTTTATTGCTGGATGAACATACCGCTGCATTAGACCCGGCAACTGCTGCTAAAGTACTGGAATTATCCGACGCTATCGTCGAAAAAGATAAACTGACTGCTATGATGATTACACACAATATGCGTGATGCTATTGTTCACGGTAATCGACTGATTATGATGAATGCCGGTCAGATTATTTTGGACATTAGAGGCGAGGAGAAAAAACACCTGACTAAAAAAGACCTCCTGGATAAATTTGCTGAAATAGCCGGTGTTCAAGAAGAATCCGATCAGGTTTTATTATCCTGAGAGGTTCTATCACTCAAAAAGGCAACCACAAAATATTTTGTGGTTGCCTTTTTCGTTTTCTCAAGTCTTATCTAAACCATCGATTGAACCAGTTTCTTTTTGATTCTCTTTCCTGTTTCGGTTGTGTTTCTTCTTCATCTTTAGAAACAGGTGCAAGTTTTTCTTGAATCGTTCCTGCATGGAGTGCCTGAGCTGCTGCCGCTGTCCGCTGTGAGGAGACTAGCGCTTCTGTTAAGCTCTGAATTTGTTGATCTTTTATATCAAGTTGTCTTAACAAAATATCGATCGTTTTTTGTAAAATTTCCACTTTATCATCGTCCTGGAGGTGCTCCATCGTATGTGCTCCATTGGAGCGCTCCGTATGTGCTCCATTGGAGTGCTCCGTATGTGCTCCATTGGAGTGCTCCGT
>JAHHTR010000096.1 GCA_020024515.1 Angelakisella sp. | reverse complement strand
CCTACAAGCATTTTAATTTGTAGGTCACTTTGCACAAAGAAAAGTAAAAAAATTTAAAAATAAATAAATTTTAATTTGTAAATAAACTATGAATAAAAATAAATTTACGATGTTTTTAGACTGTTTTTAGTCTAATTTTTGAATGATACGACCAAGTAAATATAGCAAATTAGTAATATTCTAATGGTTTCTAGTGCAATATTACCTATAACATAACTTATTTGTAGGTGATAATATACAAAATAGTGCTTAAAAACATTAAAATTAGTGTCAAAAACATTTGAAAGCAAATGATTTCAAATGTTTTCACTTGCATACATCTGCTTGCAATTACATACATTTGCTTGCAAATGATTTCATTTGATTTCAAAAAAACATATAAAAAAACATACGAAAAGGGGGTAAAATTGTGCCTGTTTATAAAGATAACGAAAGAAATTCTTGGTATTGTTCATTTTACTATACCGACTGGCAAGGTGTCAGACACAACACAAAAAAGAGGGGGTTTTTACGAAAAAAGGATGCGCAAAATTACGAGAGGGATTTTTTAAACAAAGAACAAGCAAGTTGCGATATGAGTTTTTCCGCTTTAAAAGATTTATATTTTAATGATATGGAGACACGACTGCGTGAAACCACAATGGACAATAAAAGGGTGTTATTTGATACAAAAATTTTGCCTACATTTGGTAAAATGTCTGTTAATAAGATAACTCCGGCGCATATACGTAAATGGCAAGCTGAACTTATCGGACAAAACTACGCCCCGACATATCTTAAAACAATCAACAATCAGCTTTCAGCCATATTTAACTATGCTGTCAGATATTATAAGCTCCCAGAGAACCCTGTAAGGATAGCAGGCTCAATGGGAAAGAAAAAAGCCGATGAAATGGAAATATGGACCTTAGACGAATTTAAGAAATTTATAGACGAAGTCAAGAACCCGGGACAGAAGATAGCCTTTGAAATAATGTTTTGGGCAGGACTTAGAGTAGGTGAGGTATTGGCATTAACACCTAGTGATATACTCTCCTCGGATAAAATGATAGATATAAATAAGACTACATCACGTCGGGGTGGAGTAAATCACGTATATGATCCTAAGACTACAAAGAGCTTTCGCAAGGTTCCAATCCCCAAATTTCTCTATGATGAAATAATTGACTATGTAAATCAGCTATGGGGAATAAAAGATACAGATCCAATATTTTATTGTGAAAAATCAACGTTAAATAAAGCTCTCAATTATAATGCGGCAAAAGCTGGTATTAAAAGAATAAGAGTACACGACCTAAGACACAGTCATTGCGCTCTGCTCATAGAAATGGGGCAGCCTATACTTTTAATTTCAGAACGTTTGGGCCACGAATCAGTAGATACAACTTGGAACACATACGCACATCTATATCCTAATAAGGGTGTACAATTAGCCGACGAACTCGAAAAAATGAAATAATTTTATTTTTAATGCCAAAATAATGCCATAAAAAAACAATAAGCCTTGTGAACACCGATTAATTCAGCGTTTACAAGGCTTTTTTTCATAAATTCAATTATTCCCACTCAATAGTAGCAACGGGTTTTGGGGTCATATCATAAAGAACACGATTGACACCTTTAACTTCTGCTGTAATTCTATTAACTACTTTATCCAAAACAACCCAATCAAGATGTTCAATAGTAGCTGTCATTGCATCAACTGTATTTACCGCACGTATAATAACAGGATATTCATAAGTTCTAACATTATCACGTACACCTACTGATTTAAAATCAGGAACAGCTGTAAAGTACTGCCAAACTTTACCTTCTAGGCCATTTCTAGCAAATTCTTCACGAAGAATCGCATCGCTTTCACGTACTATCTCCAATCTTTCGCGAGTAATGGCACCTAGGCAACGAACACCTAAACCAGGACCTGGAAATGGTTGACGATAAACCATATTGTCAGGTAAACCAAGTGCTTTACCACAAGCACGAACTTCATCTTTAAACAACATTTTCAGTGGTTCTACCAATTCAAATTTCAAATCTTCAGGCAAGCCTCCAACATTATGATGACTCTTAACAGCTTTAACTGTCTTTGTACCACTTTCTATTATATCAGGATAAATTGTACCTTGTGCAAGGAATACTATATCCTCTTGTTTACGTGCTTCTTCTTCAAATACACGTATAAATTCAGAACCAATAATTTTTCTCTTTTGCTCAGGGTCGTTAACTCCTGCAAGTTTATCCAAAAATCTATCAACAGCATCTACATAAACCAAGTTTGCGTCCATTTCTTTGCCGAATACTCTGACAACTTCCTCAGGTTCACCTTTACGAAGCAGACCATGATTTACATGTACACAAACAAGTTGTTTACCTATTGCTTTGATAAGAAGTGCAGCAACAACAGATGAATCTACGCCACCACTAAGTGCAAGCAAAACTTTTTTGTTGCCTATTTGCTGTTTTAGAAGTTCAACTTGATCGGCAATAAAGTTTTCTACACTCCAATTTTTCAAACATTTACATTCATCAAATACAAATTTTTGTAAGATATCTTTCTTTTCTGTTTCATTTGATGGCAAAGCTGGTTTACCATCACAGTCAATAGCAAGTTTAGGAACATTATAGCTAGCAATAGCATCAGAAATATTAATTTCTTTACCGTCAACTATTCTATTTTTCCCGCTATTAATTATAATACCCTTAACATTTGGCAAGTGATTGATTTGCTCTTCTGTCAAATCATGTGGATGGATTTCTGTGTATACACCCATTTCACGTATTTCACGTGCAAGTACTGTATTTTCTTCACTACCTAAATCTATGATAAGAATCATATCTTGTTTCATACTTTTTCTCCTTACTTTCAACTGTACAGAAAATATCTGTATCAAATTTTCATTTTATATATTTATGTATTAATAATAAATACTTTAATAATATTTAAGCTAAATGCATATAATAATTTAAAAATTTTGTGTATTATGTATATTATCATTAAAATTAATTATCATTTATTCAATAAAATATTTATCTTCTTACAATACACTCTTTTATAAAAAATATGGCCAACAAAGTACACAGTATTTCCGAAGCAGGCAAAGCATACCAAACAGCCGGCAGCCCAAATGTAATTGCCAAAACATAGGCAACTGGCAGTACTATCAAAAGTTGTCTGACAATACTCATTATAAGGCTAAGCATACCTTCACCAAGGGCTTGAAACACACTTGAAAAAACAATGCTGATTCCGGTAAAAACATAGCATACAGAAAGTATTCTAAGAGCAGGAATACCCAACGCTATCAAGTCTTCTGTTGGACTAAACATACCCAACAAAAATCTCGGAACTAACCAAAATAATAATGTTCCGCATCCCATAACCGAAACTGCCAGTAATGTTCCTTATTTTTATTGCTTTTATTATACGTTCTTTATTCTCTGCACCATAGTTATAGCCAACTATTGGTACTAAAGCATTTGTAATACCAAAAACAGGCATAAAAACAAAACTCTGTAATTTAAAGAATACACCGAATACCCAAACAGCTCCGTCACTGAGTGTAAATAGATGTAAAATGATATTAACAATTTAATTAAAGTATCAATTTACTAAAATTTACTAAAAATTACTAACAAATACATAATATAAATAAATTCAGAAATTGATTTTTGTACAAAATAAGTATTGTATATCTTATATATACGTGCTATAATAGACAAGCAAATACAATATTGTGATAATATAATTGTGTATATTTATATGCGATTATATACTGTAAAAACATAATTATCGAAAATCATATCCACTCATAAAACATCTGCATTTTATGAGTTTTTCTGTGCTTATGTTAAAATATTACTATATTCACAATATTAATTACTCATCTAGAAAGGGATAGAGAAATGAAAAATGCAGTTATCAAAAAAACATTGTCAATTATAATGACAATGGTAATGGTAATAGGTGTATGTCTACCTATTACCAGCATTATTGAAGCAAATGCGGAAACTATCGGTAAAACTATCGAAATCCTATCTTTAAACGATTTCCATGGTAGTTTGGCTGAGGAAGCCGGAGAAAAAGGTAAAAACTTAGGTATGGCTAAATTGGTTACAATGGTAAAACAATACAAAGCTGAAAACCCAAATACAATAGTTGTATCTGCCGGTGATAACTATCAAGGTAGTGCTATGTCAAACCTTACATACGGTGCTCCTGTTTCAGCAATGTTCAAAGAAATGGATCTTATTACTTCTGCGGTAGGTAACCATGAATTTGACTGGGGTATTGATAAAGCTGAACAATGGCAAAAAGACGGTGACTTCAAATTTGTTGCAGCTAACATTGTTGACAAAACAACAAAACAACCTGTTTCATGGGCAGAACCTTATGTAATAACAGAAGTAGATGGTGTAAAAGTTGCATTTATCGGTCTTTCCACACCACAAACATCATACCAAACATCAGCTGATAAAGTTAAAAACTACGACTTTTTGGACGTTAAAGAAACAGCTGAAAAATGGGCAAAAGTTATACGTGACGAAAAGAAAGCAGATGTAGTTATCGCTCTTGCACACGTAGGTGCTTTCCAAGACAGAGATACAAAAGAAATTACAGGTGAAATTGTTGATACAAAACTTGTTGAGGCAGAAGGCATAGATGCTATCATCTGTGGACACTCTCACCAAACAGTAGCTGGTATGGTTAAAGATATGCCTGTTGTTCAAGCTTACAAAAATGGTCGTTGCATAGGTAAACTAACAATAAAACTATCAGATAAAAACGAAGTTCTATCAATAGAACCAACAGTTGACCAAGTTTACAACCAAAAATCAAGTCTAATTGAAGACCCAACAACAAAGAAAAGTTTTGAAGAGTTTTCAACTAAACTAGATCCAATTATGTCAGAAGTAGTTGGTAAAACAGATATCGAGCTTGCTCATGACCGTTCAGCAAACGGTGTTTCAGTACTTGGTTACCTAATCAGTGACATTATCAGAAAAAATGTTGATGCACAAGTTGGTATAGTAAACTCAGGCGGTATCCGTAACAATATACCAAAGGGCGAAATAACAATGGGTAAAATGTACGAAATTCTACCTTTTGATAACACAGTTGTAAAAATGACACTAACAGGTGAACAACTTAAAAAAGTTTTAAACAATGGTATCAATAACGAGAAAATCGGTTGGGTAGAAACAGCCGGTGTCAAAGTAGAAATTGACCTATCTAAGCCTTTTGGTGACAGAATAGCCGACATTTACCTAGAAGATGGCACAAAAGTAGAAATGGATAAAGAATACACCGTTGCTACAATAGACTTCTTGTCAACAGGCGGTGACCAATACGACTTCTCTAATGCAAAAGATGTAAAGGATACATTTATTCCTATGAGAGACGTAGTTGTTGACTATCTAAAAGCAAACAATCCTGTAAACTTTACATTTACACAACCACTTGTTGAAGGTAAAATTACAGATACAGCAACTTCTCAAAGTTCTGAAACTCCTACAAGTTCAGAAGTTACTTCTTCAACAGAAGCTTCACAACCAACAGAGGCAACTCCTGTTGAAAAATCGAATAGCACAACAGTTTGGGTTGTAGTTATCCTACTGATAGTTGTTGCAGGTATTGTAGTTTTTGTTGTTATGAAAAACAAAAAAGAAAAAAAATAAACTGAATAAAATTATCATAAAATAATGCTATTTAAGTTAATAAAAAGAACCTATTACTCAATAGGTTCTTTTTTGTGTATAGACCAATTCACAAAGAGGAGGATAGTATGGATAAAAAGAAAGAAAATATATTTATTGTTATGGTTATCATTTCGATAATTTGTTTAATAGCTTATAGATTCTTTTTCCTTAAAAATGACACATTTCAAGATAAAAGTTTAAATGCAACCCGAGCAAGAATTGTTGAAATAATTTTTGATAACACAAATGAAATAGATACAAACAAAAACGGGATTAATGAATATAAATATCAAGAATTTCAAATTGAAATAACAGAGGGCAAACACAAAGGCGAAAAATATTATATGCGTAACGCCATTGAAACTTTTGATATATATAATATTATACTGAAAAATAATGACCAAATACTTGTAAGTGTTGATGAAAATGAAAATGGTGAAATTGTAAATCTCCATATATACGATAGACGCCGAGATATACAACTAATTGTTTTGTTAGCGCTATTTATATTAAGTGTAATAGCCATTGGAGGAAAACAAGGTTTAAAATCTATCCTAACACTTACATTTACAGTGCTTATTATAATAAATATCTTGTTACCACTTATACTACTCGGCTATGACCCTGTTATGGTTGCTATTGGTATTTTAATTGTAATAATCTGTGTGACACTCATAGTTATAGGTGGCTTTACACTAAAAACCCTGACAGCAATACTTGGTACAAGCGGTGGTGTTATAATTGCCGGTATTATATCTTTTATCTTTGGAAAAAGTACACAAATAACAGGTCTTGCCGGTGACAGCACACAACAATTAGTATATCTTCTCAACTATCCAAATCTTGATTTTCAAGGTGTACTGTTTGCCAGTATAATAATCGGCTCAATGGGTGCAATAATGGACGTAAGTATTTCCATTGCATCATCAATGTATGAAATTGTAAGCTTACAACCTGATATAAACAACAAAGTACTGATGAAAAGTGGTATGAATATCGGTAAAGATATTATGGGTTCAATGTCAAATACACTTATTCTTGCGTATACCGGTAGTTCTTGTGAATTAATGTTATTATTTATGGCATCGGGAACAAAGCTAAAAGAAATAATAAATTTGGATCTTGTTGCCACAGAAATTATAAGAGCCATAGGTGGCAGTATCGGACTTACTTTTACCATACCTCTAACTGTCATACTATCTACACTAATATATAAAAATATAAAATTAAATATAAAAAATAATAGCTGATAATATAACAAAACTCTCGATTTCAAATTAGCCTGAAATCGAGAGTTTTTATAAATTTTATTTTTTATTATCGCTATCCAGTAATTTATGCTGTTGAGATGCATAATCATTTTCATCAGTTGAAAGATTCTTTTTACGCAATCTATAATTTATATATCTACCAATAAGTTCAAATATTACGGAAAGCAGTGGTACACCGATAATCATACCAACAAAACCATACAATCCACCAAAAAGAAGAATTGCAAAAATTACCCACATTGCGCTAAGTCCTGTTGATTGTCCCAAAATGGCAGGACCAAGTATGTTCCCGTCGAATTGTTGTAATAACAAAACAAATACCAAAAATCCTATTGCCTGTCCCCAACCACCTGCAACAAGTACAATCAGAGTACCGGGAATAGCACCTATAAATGGGCCAAAATAAGGAATAATATTTGTTACACCGATTATTATGCTTACAAAAGAAACAAAAGGCATACGGAAAATTAGCATACCGATAGCACACAAAATACCAATAATTGCAGAGTCAATTATTTTTCCTACAATAAATCCTGTAAATTTCTTGTTACCGTCATGTGCTGTTTCTATCATCAAATCAACAAATTTATTTGGAAACAGCGCATAAGAAGTCTTTTTAAACTGTGCTATTAATCTTTCTTTGTCTGCCAACATATAAATAGAAACTATTATTCCCATTACAAAGTTAATAACACCTGATGTCAGCCTTGTTGTAAAGCCAACCAATGACATTAAAGAGGCACTTAAAAACGATGTTGCTTGCGCTAGCAAATTATCAATAAAATTCAGTACTTTTTGTGGAATATATTGTTTTGGAATAAGATCTGTAAGAGAATTTACCAAACCGTTTATGTTTTCTCCATAGGTGCTTAGATTCTTTGCAAGTTGTGCAATACTGTTTCCTATTCCGGGAGCTACTATTACAAAGAATAATACAATGAGTAATAAAGTAATTGTATATGTCATTAAAATCGCAAAATTTCGTTTTGCTTTATCCGACATCTTTTTAATTTTTAAATTTCGCTCAAAAAACTTTACTGCCGGACTAAGTATAAAAGCTATACCAAAAGCATAAATAAAAGGAACCAAAAACGTCATTATTGTTTGTAAAAATCCCAAAACAGAACTAAAATTAAAAATAAACACACCAAAAAGCATAGATAAGGCTATGACTAAAAAGGCATATAGTGCAATTACATTATATGACTCATTCCAAGAAAATTTTTTCATTTAGTTTACCTCGTTAT
>JAHHTR010000095.1 GCA_020024515.1 Angelakisella sp. | reverse complement strand
GCCTACCATTTACGTAGTGTCTGTTAATGCTTATTTTAGCATATTTTGTCATTTTTTGCAAGATTAAACTTAAATATAAACATTCTTGCCGATACCATTATCAATGGATTCGGCAAGAGTGTTTTTCTATTTACTCAAATATCTATTGATAGCCTCTTCATTTTTTCCACCAATCATAATCTTTTTGTAATGGTAATGAATTGTATTCTTCTTTTTCACTGAAAAGTTCTTTTAATATTATTTTAAACTTTTGGAATGTATTGTTAGGTATAACACCGTATCTCTGACGTACATATACCGCAATATCAAATATATTTATTTCTTGGTACGGAAAGGGGATTTGCAGAGCATTTGCAAAATTATTTACATAAGAAATAAAATTCTCGCTTATTAAAATAACCACATCAAAATACTTTCCTCTAACATAAACAAACTTTGCCAAATGTATATCATTTAGCTGTAATTTGTTTTTAAAAATCTCATTATTGGAAGAATATTCTATATTTAATAAATCTATGGATTGTGAATTATCTTTACCGTTAAAATATATAAATTCATAAGGTACCATTATTCCAAAACATAATATTATATTTTTTAGATATTCATCTTTCGGATTTGAAAAATAAAGTTTACACCCTTTATAATCAATAAAATCTATTTTTTCAATATTAATGTTATTACAAAGCTCTTTTTCAAAATAACTGTCAAAATTTCTATTTAAATATATTATCTCATCTAATACTACGCTTCTTGTCATAACATAAACTTTCCTTTCTTGATAAAAAACACTCTTGTTGCCCTTGGGCCAACAAGAGTGTTTTTCTATTTACTTAAATATTTATTCTTTAATCTGCTGACACCATCGTCCATTATATCATCAATGGATACATCTTTTGTACGCATAAACGCTATGCCCATTTTCTTTGCGTCATTTATTGCGTCTGTGAATTCAGACTTCATACTTGGGTGAACGAACGCATTAAACGTTGTTGCGCTTAAAAAGTATGCGCTTGCGCTTGCTATTCCGGATTTTGCTGATATTGCGCATATTCTTTCAACGTGTGGTTTCAATACTTCGTTCAGCGCTGTTTTCAAATTCCTTATAAATATCTCCTCTTGTTCACCTGTATAGCCTTCCTGTTCCAATCCTTTCTCTATATATTTACGTATAAGGTCTGAACGTGATATATTTAATGATTTTGCTTTATCCAATAATTTTTTATTGATTTCATTTTCTATTCTTAAATCAATTTTCACTGTTCCTTTTGCATTAATTTTCGTAATATTCACCTACTTTCTATGTGCGACAAAATGTCGTACAAAAATAGTGCTGTCGCACGTTGCAAACTTTGTTTGCAAGCTGTTTTGTGGTGTCGTGTGCGACACCTTATCCTGCCTATCTTTTACACTCTCGTTCCGAGAGTGTAAAAGTAGGACGTTTTTGCAAATACTCACAATTTTGTGAGCATTTGCTTTTTTTCCGCTCTTGAAGTAAAGAAAAAAAGAAATGGGCTTCACAGCTCTATTTCTTCGTCATTAATTTCTTCCATATTATTCGTTTTTACTCTCTTTTCTCTGTTGATTTCTTCATTTTCCAACATATCAATATTGCCTTCGCCTTTGCTCTCAATATTAAGTTCCTTATCAAGTTCAGCCTTTCTTTTTAACGCGCTTTCAAGTTTATCTTCGTGTTCAAATTTGACTGATAACTGCTCTTTTATTGTTTCCATATCTCTTTTATAGGCAAGCATATTTTCTCTTGTTTTATCAACATATTTTTCAAGCGTATCTATGCAGTTATCTATTTTTGTAATGTTTCCTATTCCTGTCAACATACTTACTTCAATGGAATGCGTTGTTTTTCCTGTTATATCAATTGTAAATAAATTTGTTTCATCCCAACCAATATGTTTATTCAGAATTAATTTAAAACCACGATATTCACCTAACTTTAAATTACCTCTTATACCTTTAATATTATTTGCGTGCGCAATGATAAATTCGCCTGCTTTATCTTTATTGGTAAATGTTTTATTTAAAATGCTAATTCTGAAATTTTCACCGTCCTGTTTTGGTTGTCTGTTTGCTATGTCCGTATTGAGCTTCGCTATTATATCTTGACAATCTTCAATACGTTTTGGAAGGATTTTATCAAATTGTGTTTGTAAATTATATCTGCTGTTTAGATAATCTGATTTAAGTATCTGTAAACGGTTTATTTCAGTTTCAAGTTCTATACGTTCTTTTATACGGGGATCACCTGTCGCTATTGCCTGTACTTCCGCATAGTTAAGGACGGCTTCGTCTACTTCTTCGCACGTTCTTTGCGTCAACGTTTTACTGTTCATCAACTGTGAAATAAACTTAGCCTTGTTTGCGACTATACTCCACAGATATGCGTCAAAACTCTGTTCTGTAACATATCTGTATACATTAACATCTTTGTACATATTACCCTGCCTTACTATGCGTCCCTCGCGCTGTTCTATATCACTCGGTCTGTATGGGCAATCAAGATGATGTAATGCGATTAGCCTGTCCTGTATGTTAGTGCCTGCGCCACATTTTTGAGTAGAACCTAAAAGCACCCTTACTTCTCCACTTCTGCATTTTGCAAACAGTTCTTCTTTTTTGGCTTCGGTATCGGCAGAATGAATATAGGCTATTTCATCTTCGGATATTCCCATTTCCATAAGCTGTGATTTCACCTCATCATAAACATTCCACTTGTCTTTATTCGGTGTGGACGTATCGCAAAAGATTATCTGTACGCCTTTGTCGATATTTGTTTCTCTGTAATGTTTGTAGACAAGTTCAATACATTTACTTATTTTTCCGTTTGGGTCATTTGGCAAACTTTCATCGATAAGACGCATATCAAGTCCGGCTTTTTTTGCATCTCCTGTAAATTTTAGCATATTGTCCTCATAAGGAGCTACTTTTCCATCTCTGATTGCCTGCACTCTTAAAATACTTCTTGATATCCAGATTTTTAAAAACTCATTTGGTTGACACGATACAATCTGTGGTTTTCCGGTTACAAGGTTTGGTGTCGGTAAATTTAACATTTCTGCGGTTTTTATATCTGCAAATGTTTTGAACATAGTCATAAATTCAGGCATATTGTAAAATTTATTAAATCTCGTTTTCATTCTGAAACCATTGCCTTCGGGAGCGAGTTCAAGCGCTGTGGTTGTTTCTCCAAAGCAAGCCGCCCACTCATCGAAATGTCTTATCCCACTTTCCAGCAACAAATCATTGCGTAAATATCTCTGCATTATATACGCTTCACACATAGTGTTGCTTATTGGCGTTCCGGTTGCAAACGTTATCGAACCTCCCTGTTCTTTAATCCACTGGCATTTCATCAACATATCTTCGCTTTTTTGAGAAATGGCAGAACTTATTCCGGCAACATTTTGCATTTTTGAAAAAATCGCTCCGTTTTTAAAATAATGAGCCTCATCCACACATATGGAATTTATACCCAAATCTTCAAAAGACAAATGATTGTCCTTGGTTGAAAGATGAAGTTTTTTCAGTTTTTCTTCTAAATTTTTAACCATAGTTTCCATTCTTTTAATGCTGTAGCTTTTACCGTTTTCCGATTGGATATTTGAAATAGCGTCTTTTGTTTCTTCAATTCTTATTTTTATTTGCTTTTCTTCATATTCTTTTGACATTGATATTTTTTCAAACTGAGTATGCGACATAACTACCATATTAACATCGCTGAATGCTATCTTTGCAAGAAATTTTTGACGGTTTTCCTTTGTAAAATCATTTTTTGTTGCCTTTAAAACTTTCGCATTGGGATAACAAAGATATATTTCATTTGTAAACTGGTCTACAAGATGATTTGGAACTACAAATCCGACTTTATTTGCAATACCAAGTCTGATTTTTTCATATTCGCCTATAATCATCTCCCACGTTTTACCTGCTCCGACTACGTGCGCAAGCAGAGTATTGTCTCCACTACGTATACGGGCTATCGCATTTCTTTGGTGGGGATAGAGTTTATTCGAAACATTGGGGTTGAGGTCGGGAAGTATAACTTTTGAACCGTCATACTCACGTAATTTGATATTGTTGAAAAGTCTGTTGTATTTATCGACCAAATATTCCCGTCTGTCCGTTTCGGAAAATATCCATTCTTTAAATTCCCGTTCAATTTTATTTTGTATTTCCCTTGCCTTTAATGTTTCTTCGATATTTTTTACAGATTTTGTATTTCCGTCTTCATCTTCTATCAAATCTTCTATGACTACGCTGTTTAGGTTCAGACTGTTTTCTATAATTTGATATGCGTTAATTCTATCTGTTCCGTAAACACTGTTTATCATTTGAGATATGTCTGATTTTTTGTTTGTTACAAACCATTTTCCGCTAACTGAATTATAAACGGCTCTTATGGTATTGTTTATGTATGCCTTTTGATTATCTTGTCTATACCATTGTGAAGTTTTAAATTTTTCATACATAAACTGATTTATGTATTGACTTTCGACCCACGTTGCGCCAAGTCTTACGTCGATTTCGCCGGCTGTTATATCTCTCGGCTGGTTTTTTTCCAAGGCTATGACATTTTCTCTGAATTTCTCCGGTTCATCATCGGCGTATAATTTTGCAACCCTCAGTTTTTCACGGACATTACCGCTCAAATATTCTTCTGCCGTTTCCCAGTGCTCATACGGTTTGTCTTTGTCATATTCAATGGGATTTAGATATATCTTACCACGTAATTCTTCGATAATATCATCTTCTGATTTTGAATATATGGATTTTATATATTCAAAATCTATGCTTTTTCTGAAATTGAGTGATAGCATCAACGCATCTTCCGCAGTTTCCGCTATTTTAATCTCTTTTATAGGTCTTACTGTTCTTTTACTGAAAATATCAGATTTAACAATTTCTTCTTTATCTGTTGTTTCAAGGCTTGACAATAAGTTTATGTCTATGTCTTCGTTGAAATATTTCGTATTTGAGCCTATATATCCGTTTTTCTTGACAAACTTATCGTAAACTTCATTGAGCGCTTTTTGTGAATTGATAAATATTTCGTCATCATCTTGAACATTGCTGTTTTGTATATTCATATGATTTCTTAAGATATTTCTCAATTCGCAGAAGTCTTTGATTATATTTTCTTTCTTTTTTGCAAATGACTGTAAATACATATATTCATTTTCACGGTAATATATTTTGTCATCAATAACAGTGTATGTATAGTTCTTGACGTTCTCATCGGCAAATATGTATTCAGCTGTTTTTTCTTCTTTTTCTTCCTTTGCTTCCACATATTCACACTTGATATTCTCCAAAGCAAAATGTAACTGGTCTTTTAGACTTACATCAGTGTTATGTGGTTTAAGATAAGCTGTCATTCCGTATTGTCCTGTCTTTTCTTCCATTGTTCCAAGCATTTGATACGGATTGTCTTTAAAATAGTTGTTTACCTGTATGCCATTGTCAAGATAAGAAGTGTACACCCAGTCCGGCTCGTCCGATATTTCTCTCAATGTTTCACGTTTTTGCAAGATTAGAATATCGGTTGTTACTTCCGTATCGTTAAATGTTTTTGACGGTAACCTTACAGCGCCCAAAAGGTCGGCTTTTTTTGCTATTTCCTTTCTTGCGACGATACTGCCTTTGTCCATTGTTCCGCTACTTGTTATAAAGATAACCAAACCGTTAGGACGTACCTTATCAAGCGCTTTTGCAAAAAAGTAATCGTGTATAAGCATTCCGTTTTTGTATCTGCTGTCACTGAGTTTATAATTCCCAAACGGTATATTGCTTATCGTTAAATCAAAATAATCGTCTTTGAAATTCGTTGTTTCAAAACCCTGTATTCTGATATTTGCATTTGGATATAGCTGCTTTGATATTCTGCCTGTGATCTCGTCAAGTTCAACTCCATACAACTTGCTTTTTTCTTCCATTTCTTTTGGCATATTTGCAAAGAATTTACCTGTTCCCATTGATGGCTCTAATATTTTTCCGCCCTTAAATCCCCAATTTTGTAACATAGAATATATTTCTTCCACCACAAATTGAGGAGTGTAGAAAGCTGAGGTTGTTGACGCTCTCGCATTGGTATATTCCTTATCTGTAAGAATTTCCTTTAATTGAGTATATTCTTTTTCAAAAGCAGGGTGTTTCTCATTAAACGCATTGGAACAGCCACCCCAACCGACATAAGAATACATCTTTTCTTTTTCTTCCTGTGTAGGCTCTCTGTTTTCGTTTTCAATTTGTTTAAGGGTTTCAATCGCTATGTAATTGACTTCAAACCTTGCCTTTTCTGATTTGGGCGTGTCGACTTCGCTCAAATTCCGAAAGTTTGGTTTGTCAGTTTTATTCACTTCTTCAAACTCTGTTGTTTTTTCCTTTTTTGCTGTATTTTCTTTTTGAAAATTGACAACAGTTTTTATCCTATCCAAACTTTCATTTCGAAAAATAGGATAGCCTTTTTGAAACATAGAAATATCTTGTAATAAAACTGTATTGCTCTTATTATTAATTTTATCAACGATAAATTCTTTATCATCAAGTATAATTACAATTCCCTCATTAATATCTGATAATTCTGTTTTACTTATACTGTCAAGATTAAAGCTTAATTGTTCAGATACAGATTTTTCCTCAAAAAAAGAGGAGGAAAGATTTTCTTCTTCCTCCTCTGCAATATCAATGAGTTGTTTCATTGTTTCTTCTGTTCGGTTTAACAATAATTCTTTATTTTCCGTATGTAATAATTGTTGTTCGATATTTTCAAATTCATCAATTCCAATATCCATTAAATATTGCTTTGCAAAACTGCCTTCAAGATATGTCAAGAAAAAATCTTCAATATTATCTTTTGCCAATTCCTTTGCCTTTATTATATCATCATAATCAATACAGCTTACTACATATTGTCCTCCGCTCATACTGTCGGGATTGTAATATATCCATTGTATGGATTTGTTGTTTCTGTCTATAAAAAACCAATCTGCATTTGAATTGTCTATCTCTTGATACGATGTTTCTCCCACATTTGATTGAATACTATCTCGTTTATCGTCATATCGAATTGGTCGAGCATCTTCGCCTGTTCCTCTATGTTCGGGTTCGGATATTTCCCTTCCTCTCTCGCTTGCTCTATCATCTGCTTTCTCATTCTCTCCCACATCGCTGTGCATTCCTCGTCTATCTGTCTCAGTTTCTGCTCCAACTCGTCGTTGGCTATCATAAAATGATATACGTGAGGATATTGATTTTTCAGATATGTTTCGTATGCTCGGGCGTACTTCATCGGTTGATATGGTTGCAGTTGTTCCTTGGCTTCCTCCAAAGTTTCTTCCCTCACTTCCTCCGGAGCTTCCTCTATTGTCTTCTTCCAATCTTCGTAACCCAGTGGAGGAGAACCCTCTAAGTCGTTGGTATAAGGACAATCCATAATTGCCTGTTCCCACGTATTCAAATATATTTGGTATGCGGTTTCCCATATTTGTTTTTCTGTCATAATTTATTTTCCTTTCTTCAATATATTTTTGATACAACTCATATAATGACAAATGAATGTCTCTATTGTTTTTTGCTTGACTTTCCAAATTTCTCAAATATATTTCTGATGTATCAGTAATGACTTTACATATGTTTTCTATAAAATCTTTGTCTTCGATATTGTTTAAATATTTGAGAAAACTGTATGTTTTAATTTTTGATGTGTCAATATTCAATCTTTTCGCAATGATATATGCTGTGTTTTTTGTAAGAACCGATTTCAAAAATGTTTCATCTATATTGTAATCATTGTTTCTGTCAATAATTTCAAAAATATTGTCTAACTTATCATTATAAAAAATTTCAAGTTCCTCGGTTATTTCCTGTATAGATTTTTGCTCTGAACTTTTTATTTGCCAATAATCCGGGTTTTCTTTTCCGTTCGTTTGTTCAAATGCAAAATATTTATTGCTGAATTTTTTATAAAGAGTATTGTCAAATACGGAAAGTCCCGTTTCTCCGGCATTGATATACCTCTTTAATTTTTTTCCTGTCCATACTTTGTAATGGGTAATTGATTTTGTATTTGGATATTGGGCATATAGTACGACTCTGTTTTTAAAGCTGAATTTATAGTTATATGCGCAAAAGTCCAAAAACTTTTCCCAGTCTTCCTCGCTTGAAGTTATCTTTTTATATGTGTCCTCATATAAATTTTCAAGTTGTTGCAGTGTGGTTATCTTCATTTTCCTTTTCCTCG
>JAHHTR010000094.1 GCA_020024515.1 Angelakisella sp. | reverse complement strand
AAAAAATATCTTAAACTTACAAACGATCCATTCCTAATAAATATGTAAACCAAAAGGAAGATAGTCCGAAAACATAAAAAATCACTAAAAAATGCTTAAAACTCTTATCAGACTTCTTAAAGATTGGGAAATTTATCGGTAATTAAATATTTAAAATACAAAAATGCCTTTCTTTACAATAGACTTTAAATAATCTCATTGTATCCTGAAAGGTATTTTTTTATAAATCATATATTTGCATAGTACAATATTTATCCTTTTCTACTCTTTCCAACTCTCTGCAAATATTATTGAAAACATATAAATATTTACACGTATGTATAAATGTAATATGTCACATCAGATTTATACATTAATATTATATAGATGTTTTGTTTAGTTTACAGTAAAATAGAATGCTATATTTTGCCACTTTCTATAATGTTTAAAGATAATTAAATATTTATATTGACTTTTTTCTATATATAAATTATACTTTAAATAAGATTTTGAATATTCCCATATATATTCAAAACATTTTTATTTATCATATATACACACGTGTGTATAGCTGTATGTCTTTTATAAGAATTCATAATATTTAGTCTATTTTAAAGACTGGAAAGACGAGGTTTTGCAAAATATGTTGACTACAAACTTAGAACAGATGAAAAAAGCCGCAAAAAACGGCTATGCTATTCCTGCTATCAATACTCAAGGCGGAAACTATGATATAATTATGGCTATATGTAAAGCAGCCGAAGAAATGCAATCTCCTATTATCTTGGCTCACTATGTGTCTACCGGTGAATTTTCCGGACACGATTTCTTTGTAAATGTTGCTAAATGGTGTGCAAACAAAGTTTCTGTTCCTGTATCTATCCACCTAGACCATGGTAGTGACTTTGATATCTGTATGAAAGCTCTTAAACTTGGCTTTACTTCTGTAATGATAGACGGTTCAACTTATGCTGTTGAAGAAAATGCGGCTATGACAGAAAGTGTTGTAAAAGTTGCGCATGCATTTGATATTCCTGTTGAAGCAGAAATCGGTGAACTACAACGTTTGGATAACGAAGGCAGTGTAATGGAAAATAAAAACATTGCTGACCCTGAACAAGTAAGACGATTCTTATCTCTATGTAATCCTGATACACTGGCTATTGGTATTGGTAATGCTCATGGTTATTATAAAGGTGAACCAGATATAAAACTTGACGTACTGAGAAAAGTTCGTGAATTTACAGATATTCCATTCGTTCTTCACGGTTGCACTGGAATGAAAGAAGAAGTTATCAAAGAGGCAATAAACATCGGTGTTGCAAAAATCAACTTTGGTACTGAAATTCGTTATAAATACGTTCAACACTACGAAGAAGGTCTTAAAAATCTTAATCACCAAGGTCATTCATGGAAACTTAGCCAATATGCAAGCAATGCTCTTGTAGAAGATGTAAAGAATATCATTAGACTTTCAGGTTCAGAAGGCAAAGCTTAACTAAACAATAAATAGTAAATAAGCAATATAAAAACTAAAAAAGGAGTAAAATATAATGAAAAAAAAGAACAGTTCTCTTACTTATAGTGAAATTTATAATCAAGACGTGTCTTTTGCTGCAATCAACAACACTTTGCCTGAGATAATGTCAACACTTGATAAAGTATTTGAAAAAGAATACGATGAGCTAATATTTACAGGTTGCGGTACAAGTCTATATCTTGCTCAAACTGCCGCTCATGCTTGGATGACTTACAATAACACACCTGCAAAGGCTGTTTGCTGTTCAGAACTATACTTCTTCCCTGAAGTTTATCTAAAAGGCAAACGTGTACTTGTACTTCCAATTACAAGAAAGAGTTATACAACAGAAGTTCGTATGGCAATCGAAAAAGCTCGCACATATCCTAATGTAACAACTCTTTCAATTACTTGTGATGCTGATTCAAAGCTATATAACGACAACTACATACTGTCTCCTGATACAGCGGAAGACAGTGTTATCATGACACGCAGTTTTACAAGTATGGTTTACCTATCAGTAATACTATCTATGTACGCAGCAGGCCGTCATGAAGAAATAGAGCAAATGAAAGACTACCCGGCTCATGCGAAACGTCTTCTTGCTTCTATGGACAATCTTGCAAAGAAAATTGTTGAGGAACACAGCAATCTAAATCTATTTATCACACTTGGTCAAGGCATATACTACGGTGTTGCTAATGAATGTATGAATAAAATGAAGGAAATGGGATTAACAAATTCTGAGGCTTATTACGGTATGGAATATCGTCATGGTCCAATGAGCTTGGTTGACGAAAATACACTTATTCTAACACTTGCGCACCCTGATACAATGAAAGAAGATGCGGCACTTCTTTCACAAATGAAGAGTTACGGAGCTGTTACAGCTGTTCTTGGTGATGGTGTAACTGAATGTATGAAAGATGCTGACTACCATTTGGAAATGGGTTGTAGCTACAACGCACAACAAAATGCTGCTCTTATCGGCTTTATAGGTCAATTTATCGGTTACTATATTGCTGAACAAAAAAACATTGACGCGGATAATCCTCGCCACCTAACACAAGCTATTGTTTTGGAGAAATAATTAAATATTTATATAAATCCCTAGTGTTATTTACCATATAGAGTGCCTCATCAAAATTCTCTATGGGGTCATATTTTATTACAAAAGGCTTGATATCTGAAAATTACAGATATCAAGCCTTTCTAAATTTAATAAAATTAATTGTTCAAACTTCTCTTGTAGTCATCATCTTTAACATCATAAACAAAATGAATATCAGTATCAAAGCTACCTTCCAAGTAACAATAATTTTTTTGTCCACCACCCGATGTATGGATAGCTTTACCTGAAAGTTTTTCTACCGAATATTTTTTGAACCATTCGTCTTCTTTTGCTCTAAATTCATTTATTATATCAAGGTATTTTGGTGAATTGATTAAATTATAACATTCCTCCGGATCTGTTGTTAAATCATAAAATATTTCTTCACTATTTTTGTGGTTTTTAATGAATTTATACTTTTCGTCTCTAAACATATGTATTATTGCATATTCATCAAAAATTACAACATCACTTTCGCTCTCTTTATTATTTACAAGCTCTTTATAAAAGCTTTTACCCGGTTGGAGTTCATTGTTTGTATATTCAATTTCTGCCATCTCCAAAATTGTTTGATACAAATCATAATGAGAGTGCAAAGATTTATTTACATAACCTTTTTTATCTATAAATGGTCCTTTGATAATAAATGGCACTTTTACTGATTCATCATACATATTTGGAGGATATGTACCGTTACCTTTGCCCCATACTCCATGATGTCCCATATTCATACCATTATCAGCAGTAAAAATAATAACCGTATTTTCATATAAATCAAGTTGTTTTAATTTTTCAATAACTCTGCCTATGTTATAATCCATAGATGTTATTGCCGCAAAATAACCACGCAAGTTATTGTCTCTTTCTTCTCTTGATTTTGGTACAAAAGCATGATTCATTTGATTTATATTATAGTGCAAATTAGGAACAGACTTAAATTGACAATTTCTATACAAGTCCAAATATGGTTTTGGGTGATTTTCCTCATTCCATGGGCCATGTGGTGCTGTATAGTGTAAACTTAGATAAAACGGTTCTTCGCCCTTACTAAAATCGTCTATATATTCAAGAGCCTTATCTGTTATAATATCTGTTATATATTTTCCATCATTTGTCTTAAATTCATTGTTTTCTACTGTTTCACAGTGATAATAATGACTTCCGCCTGTTGGAATGGTAAACCATTTTTCAAAACCTTTTCTTTGTTTTGGATTGTCGCCCAAGTGCCACTTACCACTTAATCCACATCTGTAACCATTTTCAGCAAGATGTTCTATATATGTTTTTTTGCCTGCAAGATAATCTATCGCCACATCGTTTTTTCTAAAATGAGGTTGTCCTTCCATATATGGATAATCAGCAGTAGTCAAATTTCCACCATCTATCCAATCATGTACACCATGCGCTGATGGAATTTCACCTGTAACAATAGATGCACGAGCAGGAGAACAAACAGGACTTGCACAAAAAAAGTTCTCATAGCGCACACCTTCTTGACTAAGTAAATCAAGGTTCGGTGTAAATATATCATCATTTCCGGCACATCGCATTGACCATGCACCTTGGTCATCTGACAATATAAAAAGTATATTCATTTTTTTGTTCATAAAAATACCTTCTTTCAAGTAAAGCTATAATTACAAAAATATCTTGCAATTATAGCCTTAGTTTTTATTTCATTAAAGTTTCTCTAAACTTAATTGATATGTTAAGCCATCAGTAGAAACAAGAGAAACAATAGTTTTGTCATCTTGTACTTCAAGCTTTACAGTATCATTATTTGTATCTTTTAATGACCATTTTCCACTCAAAGAAACAGATATTGATTTTGGTATTGAGTATTTTCTCAACCATTTTCTTGAATATAAACTAACTTCTTTTTGTAGTCCATTTTCGTCAAGTTGGTCTTCTTCCTGTCCTTCGTAAAGTCTCAAATCAGGATCACAAATACTTAATGTAAGGTCTTTGCCTGTTTCTTTTTCCATAACAAGCATAGGTGTTGATACATCAATAACATTTGCATAATTTGTATTTACTTCATTATTCCAAAATACATAAGCATAAGTATTACTTTCAATATCATATACACAGTGTAAATCATTTGTCTTTTCACAAACTCTGTAAACTTTTTCCATATCTGCTTGACTTGGCAGAACTTCACTTCTATCTTGTGAAGGGAATATACAATACTCATAGCTTGCGTCTTTTGGCATTGTACCATGTTCTATCAATGCCTTTGCAAATAGATTAGATGTCTTTTTATCTGTATTTTGGTCAAAAGATGTTTGCAAAAGTCTTGTAACTGTAACCTTTTGATTATTGGGGATATAATAAGCATTTCTACAATTATCGTATATATAGTTTGCATCCTCAAAAGTTTCACTGTAATTAAGTGCCACTTTTTTATTTTTATTTATATATATAGGGTCATTATCATGTAGCAAATAGTTTTGGAAAAGTGTTGTATATGTATTACCGTTGCTGTTCTTGTTTTCTATTCCGGTACCTATACAAACTATCTTATTATTAAAGAAGAAATATGATTTATTTGCTCTTTGCGTTGCATCATATTTTGCGTGAGAATGAAGTTTCATTGCAAATACACCATTTTCACCGTCAATATTCGCACCACCTACAAATAGCTCATCTGAAATAAGCATTTCTTCAAAACCACTGAATCTGTCAACATTACAAACATTGGAACGCATTTCGTTTAGTGGCAAGGCAACTGTTGTTGTACCTGGCCAAAAGTTCCAATCCCAACCCTCTTGAACATATCCACTGTGCTTATTATCAATTATATCCCCATTTCCTAGTATTTGCAAATTACCATAAGCAACATATCTGCCATATAGATTATTTGCAACATAGGTTTCATTGCCCCATATATATCTGCTGTGTCCACAAACACTTGCAAGCCATTCACCACGTCTATGCAGTGAAGAACAACCATAACTTAATGCTATGTTTCCGTTAGGTGTTTGTTCTGGAGCAAAGCCTTCTTTTATAAATCTATCGGCACGTGGGAAATTAGTATGCTTCGCCAAACGTAGAAGTACTCCAACCATTTTATCATCATACTTAGTATCACTACTCGGTTCACCTGCAAGTGACATATAGTAGAATGGTTCAAGTGTACTTATAGAACCTCTGTCACCATCACCGACAGGGTGTCTTGCAGACATAGCCACAGGCCATACAAAGTGATTACAATAAAAACGCATTGTAAACAGTGCTTTTCTAAGCAAATTATGTGAAACGTCATCAATAGCATATTTTGTTTTGCTGAGCATATAGACAACCGGTGTAATTCCGTTAAATCCGCCCAAAGTATATGCAGGATAGTGCTTCGCATGATGGAATGTTGAGCCATCTATTTTCAGTGGGCCTTCAAGTCCCGGGGCAGGATTTAGTGATATATCCAACCAATTTTTTATCTTTTTCAGTAACAAGTCCTTTTTGCATATATTTTCTTCTGTCAAAACAGAAACTATCATACCAAACAAGAGCGTGTTGAATACGTCTAAGCTTTCACCAATAAGTTCTTCATCAGGTTTCAAAATTCTTCCGACACCTGAGTACCATTTAACAATATCACTTACTTTTTGCAGTAATCCATTTCTCTTTAATGGTTCTCTCATTAAATATATCGAATTATAGTATGTACGCATAGGATAGCCCAAATGGTGTACTGTTCCCATTCCACTACCATTATCCCAACCTTGGTCTATCAAATGCAACATAACATTAATGTACATATCTTCTATTATTTTCTTTTGAGTATCTGTTGCCACTTGCCACATATATGCAGCTTCCAACATCCATTTACCACAAAATGTAATATCTATTGCATTTGTCAGTTGTTGAAGTTCTTCTTTATTGTCACTGGGATATGCAGCCTCATGATAACGGGAATTTATGGTAACGCCTGTTACCATACCATTTTCTTTTTTTATTTTAAACAGATTGTAATTTGCTTTTAGATCATCAATATCTTCCCATGTAAGCAGAGTATTGCTGTTTAACGGATAGGTACTATGCTCCATTAAAACACTTTCAAATCTATCTTCTAAAACTTTAAATATTGCTTTATCTTCATCTGATACCACAAAGTCTTTAATACTGTTTATCTGAGTATCATATAGTTCAGAAAATAAACAAAGACTCATCCAGTGACTATTAACAGCAGTATCCGCACCTTTATTTACAAATGGCACTTGTCTGTCGCGTACTTGGTGACGGGCATCAATCTTTACCATAGGTATAATTTGGTCGATATATACTGTATGGTCTGTTTCAGTATTTAAAGTAAATACTAATTTATCCATATTTTCAACAGGTTTTCCTTGCATATTTTCAAAAGGAACCCATACTGTACGCCAACCGGTAAAATCCATTCCCATTTCAAAAAAGCATTGCTCTTTCCCATTTTTATAAAAAGAAATTTTCAGTTTTTCTTTTATTGGTTTTTCTTGATATATCCAAAATACAAAACTTGAAATTGCCTTTGAGATAGCATTTGGATCATATTCTTCAAAATTTATTTCGGTATCAATTTCCAAAACGCTTGTTTTTGCTATATTCCATTCAAGTGAGCTTTTGCCATCTTTGTAATGTTTAGTTGAAATATCAATCTTACTGTCTGATAATATATTTTGTGGTATACCATTTTCAAAACTATATATTCTACTCATCAATTACATTCCCTTCATTTTGTTTAATATACTCTTTTGGAGTAAACCCATAATATTGTTTAAACTTTCGTATAAAACTACTTACATTTACATAACCGACCATTTCTGTAATTTTATTTACAGTATATCTATTTGTAAGGAGTAATCGCCTTGCTTCATTCATACGAATTTGTGTTATATATTCTAAAATTGTTGTACCTGTGTGATATTTTACAAATGAGCTGATAGATGAAATTGACATATTAAACTCATCAGCCAATAGTTGTACTGAAAAATTCTGATTAAAAGCATTATCATTAATAAAGTTCTTAATTTTAATTATTGTTGGATTACCGTTTTTTTCTTCATTCTCTTTAATATACATATTAATATTATTTGCAATATTTTGAATTGCATTTACAAGTTCTTCTACCGTATCATAATTTATCAAAACACAAGCATAAGATAATTTGTTTTTTTGTGTATTAATTTGCAAATTAATTTTTTCCACAATTTCAGAAATCATATTAATTAATTGATAACACAATCCTTTGATATAGTATAGCGGTAAATCTTCTGTCTTTATATATACAGTAAATTGATTTAATGTATCATAAAGTTTATCCATATCACCTGACTTTAAATAAAACTGTATTTGTTCAAATAAAGTCTTTGGATACATTCTTTCAAATTCTTGATTTATCGGCAAGTTTCTGCTCTCAATAATTGTGTTATTTCCTTTGATAAACCTATAATCCACAGCAAGTGAAGCATCAAGATATGATTTTGGAATTTCCAAAAAGTCATCATAAGTATTTCCCAAACAGATATTTACTTTGTCAACTTTTTCCTTTAATTTCTCTTGTATATTCATCATATTATATACTATTGAATTTTGGTTATTATCATTAACACAACCTATAAAAATTACCCTACCTTTTGAAAAAGTATCTACCACATAGCCATCTGAATTTTCTTCCAAAACAGTTTGTATAAATGGAAAAATCTCATTATGGCTATATGTTAAAACCTTATTATCATTATTGCTTATATCATAATCTTTAAAGTAC
>JAHHTR010000093.1 GCA_020024515.1 Angelakisella sp. | reverse complement strand
TTCTTTTTCATATTCTTGTATATGTCTATATCCTCTTGGCATAAAAATTCCCCCTATGGTAGTTTATTTTATTCTACCATAAGGGGGTTCTTTTTTCTATGTCCATTTTTAATGGACTTGTTCAAAACTAGAAAGTATTTTTTAATATATAATTTATAAAGAAAACCGACTCCACAAAATTGTGGTTACTAGATAAAGAAGTAATTTATAAAGCCTAAAAACCCAAAACGGAGTGTATCAAATTTTTTCGATACACTCCGTTTCTTGTCATATAACTTCTCGATAAACTTAGATTTATCTATTATTCTTTGCCTTATTTATTCGTTCATTTTCTAATAGTACAGTTACAATCTTTGCAAGCATACCGTTTTTACTTATGTGTAGATAAAACGGTACCATCATCAGGTACAAACTCCCAATTTCATTTCAAATCGGTATATTTTTTAATATTATCAAATTACAGCATATTTCATTTGTATAAACTTTATGAAATATAATTAAACCAAAACATAAATACGATTGATAAGAGCAAAAAGACTAACCCAGGATATAGTATAAAGCCAAAACTCGCTTTATTAGCATCTTTTTCAATATAATATTCATAGTAATCTTTATATCTTTCTCTGAAATCACTGCTTTTGGAAAAATGACTTAAAATTCTTCTTGTCCCAAAAGAAAACATTCTGAAAAAACCATTATTTGATACATATACAAATCCACCTATTCCACAGTAAATAACAGCAGGCAACAGACAAGCATCACTTAAAATGCGTATTTTTTCAGAAAATATCGGTTCGTTAAAGAAATCTTTTGAAGAACATACTCCGAAAAAAATAATTAGTCCTATTATTATTACTATTAAATATAATGTAATCTTTCTTTTTTTATTCATTAAATTACCCCAAAAGAGAAATTTTGCTATAAACAACCCAAAATATACTATAAATTAAAACAATATTTCACTTTTTATCTTATTGATTTCTACGTTTACTCAATCAAAAGATTATTCTGCTTTGTATTTTTTTGCCTCTTCATTATTGCACAAAACAAAGTGACCAGGACGAACTTCTTGCAAAGTAGGTTTGTTTTTTGAATAATCATGTGACTCCGCAGGGTCATAGACTATTCTTACTCTTTGTTTTTCATAATGTGGGTCAGGTATAGGAATAGCTGAAAGAAGACTCTTTGTATATGGGTGCATAGGGTGAGCAAACAGTTCATCGGAACTTGCAAGTTCAACCAATTTGCCAAAATACATAACAGCTATTCTATCAGAAAAATACTTAACAACTGACAAATCGTGAGCAATAAACAAAATTGTCAAATTCATTTTGTTACGCAAATCATTAAGAAGATTGATAACCTGTGCCTGAATTGAAACGTCCAAAGCACTAATCGGCTCATCTGCAATCATTATTTCAGGTTCCATAACTATTGCACGTGCTATACCGATACGTTGTCTTTGCCCACCTGAAAATTCATGTGGATAACGGTCAGCATGTTCAGGAACAAGTCCAACCAAGTCTAGCATTTCATAAACTTTATTATTTATAAATTCTTTATCTTTTATGCCACGTATAGTCAATCCCTCTGATATTATTTCACGTACTGTCATACGTGGATTAAGACTTGCTATTGGATCTTGGAATATCATCTGAATTTTTGTTACAAGACTTTCTTTTGTGCCTGTCTCTTGCATATAATCTTTATTGCAGTATTTTTGGTCATGTTTAGCTTTTGCTATTTCACCACGAATTTGAGCGATTTTCTCTTTGTTGCCCTCTTTTTTAGCTTTTTCAAGTTCTTCTTTAAGTGTTTTTGTACCTGCAACAATTCTTCTGCCTTTAAAGTAAACATTACCGTCTGTTGCATTGTATAGTTTAATAATTGTACGTCCAACAGTTGTTTTACCACAACCACTTTCACCAACTATACCAAGTACTTCACCTTTATGAACTTCAAAACTAACACCATCTACTGCTTTAAGAGCATTTTTCTCCGTACCAAAGTATTGTCTTAGGTTCTCGACCTTTAAGATAACTTCGCTATTTGTATTTTGTTCGTTACTCATTAGTCTTCACCTCTGCATTCTTTGTCATTCTTCTAATTCTATCTGTAACTATTTTTGGTGGGTCTACATGTGGAGCATTTGGATGTAGTAACCATGTTGCAGCCTTATGAGTAGGAGTAATCTCGAATAGAGGTGGTTGTTCCTCAAAATCGATCTTCATAGCATACTCATTTCTTGCCGCAAATGCATCACCAACAGGTGGCATCTCCATATTTGGAGGTGTACCCGGAATAGATGCCAATTTTTCTGTTGTATCAAGGTCAGGCATAGATGCAAGCAATGCCCAAGTATATGGGTGACGTGGGTCATAGAATATTTCATCAACTTTTCCGTATTCTACTATTTTACCTGCATACATTACTGCTATTCTGTCAGCAATATTTGCAACAACACCCATATTATGTGTGATAAATATACAAGATATATGTCTCTCTTTTATAAGTTTGTGTATTAGGTCAAGTATTTGTGCCTGTATAGTAACGTCAAGAGCTGTTGTAGGCTCATCACAGATTAGTATATCAGGATCAGCCGCAATAGCGATAGCTATAACTATTCTTTGACGCATACCTCCCGAAAACTCAAACGGATATTGTTCAAAACGTTCTTCGGCATGAGGAATACCTACTTGTTTCATTAGTTCAATAGCTTTAACTTTTGCTTCTTCCTTACTTACACCGTTAAGTATCATAGCCTCAGTTAGCTGATGGCCGATTTTTACGATTGGGTTAAGGCTGCTCATTGGATCTTGAAACACCATAGATACTTTTCTACCACGATATTTATAGAATTCTTCTTCTTTAAGCGATAAAAAGTCTACTGTATTTCCATCATCATCTGTATATATAATTTGACCGTTTTCAATTATTGAGTTTGGTGCAAGAATACCCATAATTGCTTTTGCAGATACACTCTTACCTGAACCTGATTCACCAACTATTGCCAGTGTTTCACCTTTTCTCAAATCGAAACTGATATTACGAACTGCCTTTACAGTACCTGTATTTGTACGAAAGGAGACACTTAGATCTTTAACTGATAAATTTATTAAATCGTTTTGTGACATTATTCTTCTGCTCCTCTCAAAGATGGATTAAAGGCATCACGTAAACCGTTACCAAATATATTAAATGAAATCATTAGTAATGAGATAAATAATGCTGGGAAAAATATAATATGCGGGAATGTTGAAAGTACACCTTGACCATTTGATAGAAGCGTACCAACACTTGTCATATATTTACTTTGTAGGTTAACAATACCTAGGTATGATAGGAATGATTCTGAGAATATAACACTTGGAATCATCAATATACTTGAAGTAATAAGAGTACCAAGTGAGTTTGGCAGAATATGTTTAAATATTAGTCTGCTGTCCTTTGCGCCAAGTGTACGTGCAGCAAGTACATACTCTTGTCCTTTAAAACGATAAAACTGTGTACGTGTACGACGTGCAACACCTATCCAACCTGTCAAAACAAAGGCGAATAGCAAACAGCCTATTACACCAACTTTTTGTCCCAAATGTAATTGGAACAAAGTAGCAACTACTATGAACGGAACTGCACTCAGTACATCTGCAATACGTTCCATAACCATATCTACCGCACCACCATAGTAACCTTCAATTGAACCATAAATAACACCTATAATGATATTAGTCAAAGCAACAGCGATACCAAGTAGGAAAGAGAATCTTGCACCACCTGCAAGTCTTACCCATATATCTTGACCGTAAGCATCGCAACCAAAAAGGAACGAAGGATAGTAGCCATGATTTAGATTGTAATATTCCTTATATAGTACTCTTATTTGATATTGATTGTTATTATACTGTTTCCAATATGCATAACCATCATTTCTTAGGCTGTCATTTGATTTTACATAATTTGGTTGCAGTTCACCTTTTGCCGTTCTCACAGCATTTGCCTTTGCGTCTGCAAGATACCAAAAGTTCGGATCATTTTTAAACTGCTTTGCTTTAATCTCAGATGTGTCAATCATCGGATATAAAACTTGAATATTATTTTCTTTTTCATATTCAATAATTTTATCTAAGTCTTTTTTTGTAACTGTTTTGTATTGAAAACCAACTTTGTCGTAAGTATCAAGTTTTATTGTGTGATATTTACTCTTACGCTTACCTTCACCCAATTCTTCAACCTTATATACTTTTTTTATCGCACCCGGAATAGCACTGTAATAATCATACATTTGACTATTTACAGTTTCTTTTGTTGTTCCATCCCAAAATCCCATCTTTGAAAATAGGTTTGATTTTGGCAACACGTTTTTATAATACAAATCTGCATAATCAATAGAATAATTTGAAAATATTGGTGCAAATATTGCAAATAATAGCAAGATAAAAATTATTATTGCAGCAACAACAGAACCCTTATTTTTTGAAAATCTGATTAGAGCATCTTTAAAATAACCAATAGGTTTTGTTTCAAATTTTTCATCATGAATCCCTTTTTCACGTTTTACGAATTCAAACTTTTCTTTTGGAATATCCGGAAATTGATTAGAGTTCATTTGTTTTACCTCCACCCATTCTTATTCTTGGGTCTATGAACCCATAACTTAAATCGACAACAATACCTGCCGCCAAACCTATTATTGTATAGAACATACTTACAAATAGAAATACACTGTAATCTCTTGCATTAATTGCATTTACATATATAGCACCAATTCCGGGGACACCGAATATTTTTTCTATAACAAGTGAACCTGACATAATACCTATAAACTCACTCAAAATCATCGGCAAAATAGGAACAAAGGCATTACGTAGCGCATGACGATATGTTGCTTGTTTGCGTGTCAAACCTTTTGCTCTTGCAAGTAGCATATATTCACTTGTAAGTGTCTCTGTTAATTCCGCACGTGTAAATCTCATAAAGCCCGCCATTACCGCAAACGATAGTGAAAGTATAGGCAAAACCATTGATTTTAACATTTCAGGAGCCAGATAATTATTACCTGCTGCCATTTGTAGTGGAAACAAATTAAATTTAAATCCCAAATAATATTGTACTATAAACGCATATACATAGCTTGGCACAGAAATAAACAACATTACCAATACAGAAATTATCTGATCTTGCCATTTATTTTTCTTCAAAGCTGCATAGATACCGAAAAGTATGCCCAAAGGCAAACTAAACAGTAATGAATAAACGTTTAATATTACAGTCGCAGGCAATTTGCTTACAACATAAGTAGTAACAGGGCTTAGATAAGTACCAACTGTTGTACAGAATCCCCAGTCCCATTTTGTAAATACATTTTTTAGGAATATCCCATATTGTGTCAATATAGGTTTGTCATAACCCCATGCTTCACGCATAGCTTTTGTAGCTGCGGCAAAGTCTCCCGCACCTTCTTGGACAGGGTTAGGCAACATTCTTATCAATACAAAGCAAATTGTCATAATGATAAAAAACGTCATTAACATTAGCCCTATTCTTTTTAAAACATACTTTAAGGTTTTCATAGTTTTTTAACACCTTTTTCTTAATTACTTTTTTATATTTTATAATATATCTTCTTTAAATGATAAAAATATATTTTGCAAATAAAGTTTTATATATATAATTGTACAAAATACGAAATAAGCTAATACAATTCGACTATATATAAAACTTTATTATACAACAAATGGATTTAACAGCCCAGTTTTATTTAAAAAACAGAGCTGTTAAATCTTTATTACTAATTAATATTATAATTTTTTTGAATTAATTAATATTTTAGGTCATAGTTGTTTGATTTGCAGTATTCAGCCCAATCAGCATCTGATTTATCCAAAACATAATTACCAAATCCAACTACCGGCAAGAATTCTTCTGTTTCCATTATTGTACGATGTGATAGTAGAGAACCTGATGTACGATAGTATATAGGAGCTGTTGTATATGTTTCCAAGATACCTTTTTCGATACCTGCAAGAATTTGTGTTCTTACTTCAGGTGTAGCAGCAGCATATTCACCGTTACATAGAGCATCATACCACTCGTAGAATGTCTTTGTCATTTCTTTGCCTTCAACAGTAATTGTTGTTTTTTCTACTTTTGGATTAAATCCATACTCATTTTTCTTTTCATCTACACAGTATAGCTCTGCTGTACCATATGGATTCATTGAGGCACCGCCCCATGTAGAAATGATTATATCAAATTTACCTGCTTTTGCACTGTTGTAGTAGTCTTGGTCAACAACACCTTTAACACTTACTCTGCCTTCTAGTGGTGTACCCTTAGCAGCATTTACAAGTGAATCATTGATAAAGTTTACCATTTTTTGTGATGTCTCATCTAGCATATATACTGCAAGTTCAAATACTACTTTATCGCTGTCTTTGATGTCGCCATTAGCTTTTGCTTCTTCATAAGATTTTTTAATCAACTCTTTTGCTTCATCAATATCGTATCCTGTCATAGTATCCATACTATCAGCTTCATAAACAGATAGTAGAGCATCTGTTGCAGCTTTTGAATCACGGTAACGTGTACCTTTTTCAGGGTCATTGATATATAGCGTATTTAGTAGACCAAAACCTGGGTCAGCAGCAGCTGTACAAGTAGCTACGAATTCTGCTCTGTTTATTGAACGAGAAATAGCCTTACGGAAGTCTTTGTATGCAAGTAGGCTCTTGCTTACTCCGGCTGATTCTCTTGTTTTAAGAGCTATTTTGTCTGAATTAAATGTTAGCTTTGATGTAAAGCTTTGTGGTGTTAGTTGTAGGTAATCACTTGTTGCATAAGTTTCCATATCTGTTGTTGTTAGAGAAACTGAATCCAAGTTACCTTTTTTAAATTCTAGTAGAGATGTCTTTTGCTCAGGAATAATTTGACACTCTATTCTATCATAGTTATAATGTTTAGCTATTTCAGGATTATTCCAACCAAACCAATTTTCATTTTTTTCCAAAACAATTAGTTTATCTGCTTGGAAAGATGCTAGCTTAAACGGACCGTATGACATATAGTTATCAGCTTTTGTACCATAAGTTGTTTTCTTTATGTCACCTTTGTCAGCCATATTGCCTTCATAAAGTTTTTCATTTACAAGAATACCTGAGCCTAGGCTGTATTTTAGGTAGAAGTCTGTAATTGGTTTATCAAGAACAAATGTTATTTCATAATCACTGTTTTTAACCAAACCAACTTCTTTTTCAAAATCAACAGCGTCATTTGTTACTTTATAAAGACAGAACTCTTTGTATGAGTTTTCTGAACCATCGCCGAAGTTCTTTGAAATAGCAAGTAGTTCTGTTTTTAGTTCAGGTGTTAGTGGATAGTAATCTTCTTTACTGTATTTAGCAAATAGATCCACGCCATTTACTGTAAATTTAGCCTTGTGGTCTGCATTTTTGTAGTAGTTTTCAGCAGGAGCATCAAAGAATGCAACAGGTTTTTTGAATGAAACAAGCATTTGCTCGTCTGTTGCTTTACCATCATTAGCAGGCAATATTTGCTCACCTTGTTTATAATATTTTTCTGCATTTGCTATTACAAAGTTGCCTTGATAAGCAGTACTTGCACGGAAGTTCTTTATTTCAGGATTTAACAGTTGCTTATATGAATAAAGATATGTATCTGCATTGATTGGTGTACCGTCTTCCCATTTCATATCTTTGTTAAGCGCAATTTTGAAAGCATAACCGCTCTTTGCATCAGTAGGAACATTATATTTACCTGCATATTCTGCTGTAACGTCAACAGGCATTGCTGCTGCTGCTTCCGGTACCACTATGTAGTTATCCAGTGTATCATTTGGATAGAAGTTATATAAACCTGTTACTGTATGTTTTAAGATATATGACTCATCATTTGTTTCCCACTCATGAGGAGACCATTTTTTAGGGCTGATTTCACTGTAATCTTTCAGTGTTCTAACCCCGTTAACAGTAGTGCTTGTACTATTATCAGGAGTTGTAGTTCCGCTTGTGCTTGTGTTTGCGTCTGTGTTTGAACCACATGCTACCATTGATAGTATCATAGCTGATGCGATTGCCAATGCAAGAATTCTCTTTTTCATTACTAATACCTCCACGTTATAAGATTTCACATAAAAAAATTTTATTAATCGTATATACAATAATATGTACATTTACTTAATACTGTGTGCATCTTTTTTAATACTGTGTGTATTTTTTGTAAACACAAATACGATTGATGTTTCTAATTATACACGATTATTTTTTAAATGTCAAGCAAAAAATGAATTTTTATTATTCATAAATTGCATTTTAAAATCTTCATTGTTTTTATATGAGCAATATCAAGACAAATGCCTTTATTGTCGCACCCATATTTATATAATTTCACATCTTTTATTATTTAACCATACCATATTAGTG
>JAHHTR010000092.1 GCA_020024515.1 Angelakisella sp. | reverse complement strand
ATACAAGAATTTTATCAACCGTTACAATAGAAATCAAAAGAAACTTGAAGTAGGGATAGCGTTAAAACGCACAGGCAGACCAGCAAAAGATTATGTTGTATCAGCGCAAGATAATGTTAGCGAACTGAAATATATCCTTGCCCGTAAAGAAGCAAAAATTAAATCATTGGAAATGGAAAATGAACTTATGCGGGATTTTCTATCGCTCGCCGAAAGGAAGTGAAAACAAGTGTAAAATTTATGGTAATTTATTGCCACAATAACAAATACAGTATTAGTGAAATGTGTAGATTTTTGGCAGTTTCAAGAAGTGGGTATTATGACTATTTAAAAAGAATAGAGATACCTGAAAGAGATTTGTTGTCAGCCAAAAAGATACAAGAATGTCAAGAACAGTATGGAAAACCTATGGATATCGTCGTGTACATATATGGCTTAAAAGAAAGGGAATATGCCATAATCCAAAAACAATTCTTAGAGTTATGCAGAAATACAACCTTTTGTCAACTGTCAGAAGAAAGAAATATCGTAATTACGGAAAAGCTCTTCACAAATATCCTAATTTACTAAACAGAGATTTTAAAGCTGACAGGCCCAATCAAAAATGGGTTACAGATATTTCATATATCAAAACAGCACAAGGAACTTTGTATTTGTCTATTATCAGAGATTTGTTCGACAATAATATTGTTGCCTACAAAATCGGTACAGAGTAAAATGTCAACTTTGTTCTATCTACTATTCGCGCTGCCAAGAAAAAAGAAAAAGTCACCGCAGAGCTAGCCACAGTGACCAAGGCTTTCAATATACTTCTTACAGATATTATCGCCTTACTAAATCATACGGCATAACGCCTTCTATGTCTGTCAAGAAGAGGAAATCCTTATGATAATGCTTTAGCGGAAAATTTCTTTTCCATTCTAAAAACAGAGTGTATTTATCGAACAAAACTTAAAAACTATGAGCAAGCTCGTTTACTTATAGATAAATACATTTATTTCTACAACAATGAAAGATTTCAATTAAAAACAAAACTGACTCCACTTGAAAAACGAAGTCAGTTCATTACTTAATTTTATCTACCATACAGGTCTTTTTTTGTACTGTCTGCACAATTTGGGGCAGTTCACTGTTTATTAAGTGCTTTTTTGCTACTAAATGTTAATACTATTTATAAAAAACAATTTTTCTATGATAGTAATTATGCTTTAAAAACATAGTTATCATTGGAGAATTTTATTTTAAATATTAAACTCTATTTTCTGTTTTTTAAATAATCAACAATAAATTTTGCTGTTTCTTCTTTACCCATTGATGTATTCAAACACAAATCATAATTCTTAATATCTTTCCACTCTTTGCCCGAAATATTCTGATAATATGATGCTCTTGCCTCATCGGAACGAGCAATATTAACTTTTGCATCATCATAGGTATCGCCGTACATTTCCATTATATTTTTTATACGCACATCTTGTGGAGCATATAGGAAAATTCTTACTATATTATCATTCTCTCGCAAAACATAGTCTGCCGCTCTGCCAACTATAACACATTCTCCGTTATCGGCTATTTGTTTAATAATTTTTTCTTGTGCAATAATCGCTTGCTGAACCACATTTGTACTTAGATATAGCTGATGAAAAATCGTAGGTGAATTTTGATTAATCTCAGATATAAATTCGCTAGCTAGTCCGCTTTCCTTTGCGGCAAGTGCTGTCATTTCTTTATAATAAAATGGTATATTAAGCTGTTCTGCAACAAGTTTACCTATCTGCTTACCGCATGAGCCATGCTCTCTTGCTATTGTTATAATTGTTCCGGGATGTGATGATTGTATACCTATTGTTTTTTCTTCTTTTTCTTCACTGTTATTCAGTGATTTAAAGAAAACAAATGTCAAAGAAATAGCCACTATTATCGCAACAAAATCGGAAAGAGGTGCTGCAAACAGTATCCCATATATACCTTCTCCTACCTGTCGCATTTCAAGATAATAGGACAAAGTAATTGTAAATAAAACAAAGCATACTATTTCACGTATTACTGATGAAATCATAGCCTGTATTGATTTACCTATCGACTGAAAGAATATAGCTGTCATTTTAACTAAGCATGTAAATAGGCTCAGTGATAAATATATACGAAATGTCTTTATTGCAAAATCATTATAAAGCTCATTACCCTTACCGAAAATTCCTATTATAAGTTGTGGACAAAACTCAAATATCAAAGTTGCAATCACACCTACACATACCGAAGAAATCAAAAGAAGTCTGTATGTCTCTTTTACTCTTTTCATCTTACCTGCACCGTAGTTATAACCCAAAATAGGCTGACTACCTAAGGCAATACCGACTACTATATTGTTAACAATAGTATAAACCTTTGTCTGTATGCTGAAAACAGATATCGGAATATCGCTGCCGTATTTTGAAAGAGCACCATAATGGAACAGTGTCACATTACTTAGTACAGACATAACAACAATAGAAATCTGTGTAATAAATGTTGCTCCGCCAAGTACAATTAATTTACGAAGAACAGCTAAATCAATTAGAAAACTGCGTTTTATCAAATGAAAATTCTTTGGTTTAAAGAAATATACCGCACATGCAGCAAATGACACAACTTGTCCGATAGCTGTTGCTATTGCCGCTCCCTCTATTCCCCAATCAAGCACAAAAATAAAAATTGGGTCAAGGATAATATTAATTACCGCGCCAAGCGACATTGCAATCATTGCATAAGTTGGACTTCCGTATGCCCTAATCATACTGTTCATTACATTTAGCAGTAGATAGAATGGGAAAAATGCAACAATAATTCTAAAATAGTCTAGCGCTAATTGTAAAGTTTGGTCAGACGCTCCAAACATTACCATCAACGGCTTTTGGAAAACAAGGCAAATAACCACCAGTATTATACTTACAATAAATGTTGCCGTTATACCGGTACCAACGCATTTATGCGTACTTTCTTTGTCATTTCGTCCTGCGCATATACTTAAAAATGCCGCCGCTCCGTCACCAATACACCAAGCAAACGCATTTGCAATACATATAATAGGAAACGATATTCCCGTTGCCGCATTACCTAAGTATCCCAAACTGCTGTTACCTATAAAAATTTGGTCAACAATGTTATAAAATGCGCTGATTAACAGTCCCATAACACATGGCACAGAAAATTTAAACAGCAATTTGGATATTTTTTCTTCTCCCAAGATTTTGTTAGTATCCATATACATTACTTTCCTCCCTAAAATAAAAACCGCAACAGCAGCTATTTGTCAGAATAAAACTCTATGACTTATAGCTAAACTATTACGGTAGTTTGTAGATACATTCACCCAATTATGAATTTATATAAGTTAAACTTCGATATTATATCATATTTAATTTTATAATGCAACTGTTTTTTTATTATAATGCCATTTTATTTAAATATATAATATATTGTAATGTATATCATATTATGATATATTCAAATAAAGAATAGTTATCAGTATGTGTATTATTATATTTAATTTTGTAACTTGTTTTTATGAATTAATCAAATTAATATAATAAATAAATTCAGCAATAGTTTTTTGGATAGTTTGCCAAAAATAAGTTTATATTCTATATTTTACAAAAAATATGTCGATATGTTCATTAGGTTGATATCATTACCTAAATAATATACAATTGTGTTGTATTTACTTTAATATAAAACATAAAAACAAAAGGAGGAAAAATCTATGAATATTTCTAATAAGATAGCATATTCCAACATAAATCCCTATAATACTCATATAACAAAAGATATTAAAAATCCACCTATTGACAAAAACCACAATGATAAATTAGAGAACTTAACAAAACCAAACAAAGTTGAAAATAACAGTTCACTATCAGATAAAGTTTTTGAAGATATTCAAGCTATGGCACAACAAGATGCTAAAAACAATGATTTTATGAGTAAAAAATATCAAAACTATATTGATAGACAGACAAACGGTGTACATAAAAGCGAAAAGGCTCAATTAATGGCTATGTTTCGTCCAATGTTGATGCAAGCTAAATTCAGCCACACAAATAATTTTTCTTTCAACAATATTCCTGGTTTCCCTTCATTTACAGCAACAATGAGAACAGGCTTCGGACAATCTCCATATCTGTCAATTTTTGACGGACACGGTGACAAAACCTTGACTTATAATTCGTTTGACGGTTGGAAATCTTTTCCAAGCAAAGAAGATATAGCTTTCCAAAAAGAAGCCCATAAGGTATATGCTGAGACATATCAAAAAGCCCGCAAAGAGATAAATTCAACAAAGTACAATAACATACTAAACAAACCGGTTCATGAATACAAAAATCCAAACGCAAGATTAAATAACAGAACATAATTATATAAATTATTTTCCTTAACTCACAAATTTGTGAGTATAATAAAGAGAATACAACATAATAAAAATCACAATAACCACATTAATCTGTAACAGATTAATGTGGTTATTTTAATACTATCCCTCTTTTTAATATAATAACGTTGAATAACTTTTACATTATTATAAGAATAGAGGAATTGAATAAAAATATATGGATATATGTAGCAATCAGCAATTACAAAATTGTTTGAATAATTTGATTAATGTCACAAAGATAGTAAATGAAAGAGAAATTAAAGTAATTATAAACTCAATATCAAATAATTTTTCAATAAAAAATTACATATAGAAAATTGTTTTGAAATGAACTGCCCCAATTTGTGCAGACAGTACAAATTGGAGCAGTTCACATTACTGTTATTGTTTTTATTTTTGATATTATAAAAAAGAACCAAAACTGTCATAATTTTACAATTTTGGTTCTTACAAAAATATTGCTTATTAATTTCTCAGTTTGAATTCAACCATCATCTGTTTTAGGGAATTTGCCTGTGCTGATAGTTCTTCACTTGATGCTGCACTTTCTTCTGATGTTGCTGAGTTTGTTTTTACAACGCTTGAAATTTGATCAATACCGTATGTCAAATCTTGCATAGATTTTGAATGAATTTGCAAATCATTAGATACATCGTTTACAACCTGTGTTACTGTTTGCACATCAGCAGCTGCAAGAATCAACGACTCTGTTGCTTCTCTTGCAAGCAACAAACCATCTTTTACAGCACTCAATGAATTTGATATAAGTGTTTCTGTTGTTTTTGATGCTTCTGCTGATTTTCCTGCAAGGTTTCTAACTTCATCGGCAACTACGGCAAAACCTTTTCCGGCAGCACCTGCACGTGCTGCTTCTACCGCTGCATTAAGTGCCAAAATATTTGTTTGGAAAGCTATATCTTCAATAGCTTTGATGATTTTTTGAATTTCGTTAGATGATTGGTCTATGCGTCCCATAGCTTGCATCATCAGTTTCATCTTCTCACTGCTATTTTGAACATCTTGTCCAACTTCATTTGCTTTTTCACTTGCAAAACTTGCATCTTTTGCCATTTGTTGCATTTGTTCAGATACTTCATTAATTGTAGATGCAAGTTCTTCTACTGCACTTGCTTGCTCTGTTGCACCTTCTGCCAATAATTGTGAAGTAGAAGCTATTTGATTGGCACCAACATCTACTTGTGCTGCTGTATCATTAATTATTGACATAACACTATTCATACTCAATGTAATTGTATTCAAATCTTCTTTAATCTGCACAAAGTCACCTTGATAGTGAGCACTTGTTGTAACTTGAAGATTTTTATTTGATAGTGCGTCCAATACATAACCAATATCCCAAATAATATCTTTTAATCCTTTTTGTGTATTTATAAATACATCTGTTAAGTCGCCTATTTCGTCATCTGTTGTTTTGTGTATAGGAATATCTAAATTACCTTTTGCAAATTCGCTTGCTGCTGAATTAAGTATTTGTAATGGTCTTACAATTGTTTTAGCACGAGAAATACAAATTAAAACAAGAATAACGGTACAAATTATAAATCCCAATTCTGTTGTAGATATAATATATATCGAGTCTTTCAAATACTCCTTTTGTGGCATACAACCAATCACTGCCCAGTTAATTGTATTCAAATATATTGTACTGCCGTAATAAGTATTTTTATCACATTGATACTTTAAGAAATCGCTTGTTTGCTGATTTTTAAGTGCTGTTTTTATATTATCCGAATACTCTATCTGGCTAAGATTTGTCATAATTAATTCAGAGTTTGGATGATAAATTATATTTTGTGCAGAATCATAAATAGTTACATATCCTGTTTCACCAATTGTAATTTTATTCAAGAAAGCTGTTAGTTCATCAAGTTCTATATCAATACCAATAACACCAACCAATTTATTTGAAGAATTGTAATATGGACTTGCCACAGTAACAATCATTTTACCTGCAACTACATCTCTATATGCAGCTGTCAAAACACCTCTGCCAGGCTTATCCTGTATCAACTTATACCATTCTCTGTCTGTTACAGAAAAGTTGCCTTCTGTAACAGATCCTTCCGCAAGCAATACCTGATTGTTTTTTATACCTGCTATCCACATATTTTGTACAGCATTACCAAGCGTAGATTTATAATATTTTAAAGAAGTCAAAATATCTGAATATACTGTTGAATCAGTAAAGCTGAAATCTTCCGAACCTTGTTCTGATTCCAATAACATTTGTTTAATAATACTTTGCTCTTTAATAATATTTTCAATAGTAAAGAATTTTTCAAAATACTCATTAACTTGAACAGAAGCAGCTACAATTTGGTTCTCAATGTTATCATCTTTTACATTTGATATAACATTTGAAACTTGAATTGTTAGCACAATTGCCAATACACATAAAATTGCTACAAGTGGAACAAAAATACCTACCACTAGTTTTCCATTTAAACCTAATCTAAATGTACCTTTACTTTTTTCAGATACATTCTTTTGTCTTAAAGACACTAATGCTTCATTCCCTTCTCAAAAAAATTATATAATAAAAAGAATTAATTACCTAAATTCATTTATAAATATAGATAAGGAATTCTTCTAATTTAAAATTAATGTATATGCAAAATAAAATTTGCCAAATACATAAGAATATATATATTGACAAATTTTTAACTTTTTCTATTTTTTTGACTATTTATGTAAATTGAGCGAAGTCTATTATATATTAACAAGTATTTAAATTTTATTGTACTATTTTATATTCTATACTACAAATTAGTACATTTATTATAAAAAACATAAATGTAAAAGTATATGATAAAAAATTTAAAATTCAAGTTAGCTGTAACTTAATAGAAAAGATTGTAAAAAAACAACATTTTCTTAATAATATCATAATTTTTATCATTATACTACTATTTTTTTTAATAGTCAAGATAGTTATTATGTAAACTATTAAAATATTACCTTGAATTTTATACTGTATTTCTAATGTCAGTTTTATTGTTAATTTGTATTATCATTTGTTTCATTATAAATTTTTATATATTCTTTTCCCCATTTCTCCATATCTTTCATAATTGGAATAAGTGATTTTCCTATTTCTGTCAAAGTATATTCAACCTTTGGCGGATTGGAAGAATAATCTTTTCTTGAAATAAGTTTATATTTTTCCAGCTCTTTTAATTGTTGCGTCAACATCTTTTGTGTAATCTCTGGTATAATTCTCTTAAATTCATTATATCTGATTATGCTATGTTGATATAAATTCCATATAATCAATGCTTTCCATTTTCCGCTTAGTACTTCCAAAGTAACCTCTATTTCACATTTATAATTATCACAACTTACTTTATTTGTCCTTTTATCAGGCATTCAAAATCACCTCAATATAGTATTATCAAAATTATAACTCATTATAAGTTATATTAGTAAAAAAATCAATATCATATACACACCAAAAAGTGCCTACTTACTTTGTATAAAAATAAATAGTATAATCTATGAGTAATATTTAAAAAAAATGGAGGATATCATAGTATGAAAAAAATGTATTATATCTCAATAACATATTTAATAATAGGTCTTTTTCTGGGACTGTTTAATCATGAAGTTGCTTATTATACAAATTTTACAGGTACTACAACTCTAAGCTATTTTCATGCTCATGCTATAATTTTGGGTTCAGCACTTTTCTTTGCTATGCCTATTCTTATGAAAATATTTTCTGTTGATAAACATAAAAACTTTAAGAAATTTATGATTTTTTATAATCTTGGACTATGTATGTCACTTTTCTTTATGGCAGCAAGAGGAATATTTGAACTATTTATGTTGCAAATACCAAGCTTTACAAACCATATGATTGGTGGTTTGGCAGGTGTAGGTCATGTTATATTGACTATTGGTTTATGTTTCTTATTTAATGTTATAATCTCATCAGTTTCAAAAGAGTCTAACTAAAAACGAGAATAAGAATAAACAATATTCCATATATTAATATATATAATATAATCT
>JAHHTR010000091.1 GCA_020024515.1 Angelakisella sp. | reverse complement strand
GTATCCAAAGATAAATCATCACTAAGATGTAGCTCTATATATTTGCATACTTTATCAATATGATTGTTGATGTATGTATGACAGCAAAAAAATTTTTCATAAAATGAGAGAATTTGTTTTACCATAATAATAAAATCGAAACTTTGTTTAAAATCAGATTCTTTAAAAACATTATTAAAATAGCATATATCAGAATAAGTATTTGTTGTAAAAATAACATAATCATAAAGACTTTTATTTAATGAATTTAAAAAAGTTATTAAATTATAAAGATAATTGTTATTGGAAAGTAACATAATTTTTTCTTCCTTTTGTTGTACAAGTTCCAATGCCTTTTGCATACCTAATTCTTTAAAAATTATGCAAATATCTTTTTGGTTATATAAAATTTCTATAAGTTCAAATTCCAAAATATCATCTCCACATTATAAACAGTAAATAGCAAAATTGTATAAGGTTAGTTATAGCTAACCAATACTTTATATCAGATTTTTAAAAATGTCAAGTCAAAATTTAATATTTTAAAAATTTTTATTAAAATCTAAATAAATTTAAAAACAAACTAAATAAAGTGAAAGTATTATGATTTTTTTATGATATAATAATTTGCGTAAAAGTTAGTCTTAACTAACCAAGTTGAATTTTTAAGAGGAAGTATCTTCTAAACTGAAAGGTAGGTTAAAATGAGAAAAATAGCGATTTATGGAAAGGGTGGAATAGGAAAATCCACTACTACATCAAATCTATCAGAAGCGTTAGCTGAAAAAGGATATAAAGTTATGCAAGTTGGGTGTGATCCGAAGGCAGACTCTACAAAAACCGTAATGGGTGGTAAGAGAATACCGACGGTTTTGGAGCAACTCAGAGAAAAAGGAGAAGAATTAAAGTTATCGGATATTGTTTTTGAAGGCTATAATGGCGTACTCTGTGTAGAATCCGGTGGACCAACTCCGGGAATAGGTTGTGCGGGCAGAGGGATTATATCCGCTTTTGAAAAATTAGAGGAACTTAAAGCTTTTGAAATATATCGACCTGACATTGTTATTTATGATGTTTTGGGAGATGTTGTATGTGGTGGTTTTGCAATGCCAATCAGAGAGGGTTATGCCAGAGAAGTATTTATAGTATCGTCCGGTGAAATGATGTCATTATATGCTGCGAATAATATTGCACAGGCAATTAAAAATTTTGGGAAAAGAGGTTATGCAAAATTAAGTGGACTGATTTTGAATGCCAAAAATATTGAAAATGAAAAAGAAATAGTGGATAAAGCAGTAAATGAAATAGGAACAAAAGTTATACAATATGTACCGCGTTCACCTGATATACAGGCGGCTGAATCGAAAGGTGGAACAATCTTTGAAAAACTTGATACTTCACCTATGAAAGAGGTTTATCGAAGTTTGGCAAATCAAGTTCTTGAATTAAGTGAAAATGTAGAAGTATAAATTAAGGTGTTTTTATAGAAAGGAATATATGTATATGAAAAAAATTTTATCTTTATTTTTAGCAGTAACAACGATGCTTACGCTTTTTACTTCCTGTGGCAAAAAAACACAAGATGAACAATTTTCACAAATAAGCAGTTCGTCGGAAGTGAAGGAGATGGTTAATGAAGAAAATAATGGATTTTCGATTTATTATCCATCATATATGCAAAGTACAGAGGGTGAAAAACTTGAACTTTCAAAAAAGCCTGAAAAAATAATTGTACTTTCCAATTCGGCAATGCAAATTTTGGTGCGTTGTAATATCCAACCAATAGCTTTTCGAAAAGCTCCTGCATATATTGATTTTCCTGATTGGGTTAAGGAACTTCCTCAAATTGAAACAGGTATGAATGGACTTGATCTTGAAAAAGTTGTGTCTATGGAGCCGGATTTGGTTATTATGGGTAATCATCTAAAAAAAGATTATGATAAACAGTTAAAAGATGCAAATATCCCTGTTTATTATACAAGTGAAGGTCCAGGTGTGTCATATAATGAGGTAAAGGAAGAAGCAATAATATTTGCTCGTTCGTTTGGCTCTGAAAAAATGGCAAAAGAAGTAGAATCAGAATTTAATGCAGTGGAAAAAAGAGCAGAAACTTTTAAAAAATATGTACAAAATAAAAAAAGTATGATTTTGTTTGGCGCTCCTCCATCATATCAACAAACATCTATGAGCTATTTGGGTAGTATACTATCAATGTTACCATTTGATAATTTATCGGATACGTTAGTTGATAAAAAACTTCGTATGGCGCCTTTGGATATAGAAAAATTAGTGGAAATTAATCCTGAGGTAATATTTGCAATTTCTCCTACTGCCGCCACACCAGATGTTATAGAAAATGTTTATAAAGAAGAATTTGCAAAAAATCCTAAAATATGGAATTCACTTGATGCCGTAAAAAATAATAATGTTATATACCTTTCAGGTGAATATGTAACATCAAAAGGAATACACATTATTAAAAGTATAAATAATTTGATTGATATATTAGAAAAAAAATTTGAAGTTAGTACAGATATGCTACCAAAATCTTCTGATGGCAAAATAACAATTAACTATCCGACAGATATGCAAAAGAAGGGTTTTGTTGAACCTTTAATTCTTGAAAAAAATCCTGAAAGAGTAGTGGTTATGAGTAAAGCTCCTGTCCTTGCTTTACATGAACTCGGTGTTAAAATGATAGCTATTCCAAATGGTGGAGCTGTTGTATGGCCAAAAGACTTAGAAGAATCAACAAAAAAACTTGATATATCAATGAAGTCTAATTTAGATATTGAAACAATTATTGCTTTAAATCCTGATTTGGTTATTTTAGGAGAAAGATCAAAAGATAAGTACGGAAAAATATTGACAGATGCAAATATACCTGTTTATTATGTAAATTCAGGTCATACTGTACCATACGAATACATAAAAGATCAAACACAGATGTTAGTAAACGCTTTTGGCAACAGTTCACCAAAAGGAAAAGAAATAATGGCTCGTTTTGAGGCTTTGGAAAAAGACCTTGCAAATTTACAGTTAAAATATTCAGATAAAAGTGTAATGGTACTTCAATCATCACCTCCATCACACTATATTCAAACTGAAGAAGGTACACTTGCGTCAATGGCTAAAATGATGGGTTTTAAAAATGTTTATGAAAATAAATTATCTTCAATGGCACCTTTGGACATGGAAAATGCAATAGGTTATAATCCCGATTTAGTTCTTTGTGTAGGTGGCACAATGGATAGTGAAAGTCATAAAAAAGCAATGGAAGATGATTTTGCTAAAAATCCTAATTATTGGAACAGTATTTCGGCAATAAAAGACGGTAAAGTTCTGTATTTTTCTTCAAAATTTATTTTAAATACAGGAATAGGTTTTATTGATACTATGGAAGAATTTGTTAAAACCATTAATTCATTCTACAAGGAGTAATTTAATGAAATCAGGGAAAAAAATATCAATTTTGCGCGTATCAACAGTAATTTTAGTTTTGTTGATTTTATTGGGAATATGTGCTTTGATATCAGTAGCAGTAGGCAGTGCAGGTTATTCTATTACAGAAATTATAAAAGCATTACTTAGTAAAGAAAGTTCACCAATAAAAATAATAGTAGTAAATTTGAGAATGCCAAGAGTTATAGTAGCTGTTTTAGTGGGAGCATCACTTGCAGCCGCAGGTGCTCTTTTGCAATCTGTTATGAAAAATCCATTGGCAGACCCCGGAACAATAGGGGTCTCTGCCGGTGCCGGTACAGCGGCTACCACAATTCTTTTGATTTTTCCGCAAATGACATCAGCTGTGCCGCTTTTTGCTTTCGGTGGAGCATGTCTTGCTTGTGTTTTAATTTATACAATGGCATGGAAAGATGGTGTTGATCCAACGAGAATTATCCTTTCAGGTGTTGCAATAAATTCTGTTTTGGGAGCGTATAATTCTTTGTTAAAAATGCTGAATGCTGATAGTTTGGAAGGTGTCTTGGCATTTATGAACGGGAGTCTTTCAGGAAGAAGTTGGTTTCATGTTAAACAGCTGGGTATTTTTGCATCAATTGGATTAATTTTAGCTTTTTTGTGTATAAAAAGTGCAAATACTTTGCAGTTGGGTGATGAAATGGCAAAAAGTTTAGGTGTAAAAGTAAATGGTAGCAGAGTTTTTTTATCGGCTGTTTCAGCGTTTTTGGCAGCTTCAACTGTTTCAGTTGCGGGAATGATAGGTTTTGTAGGTCTTGTAGTACCACATATTTCACGACTTGTGGTAGGTTCGGATTATAGGGCTATGCTTCCTGTCAGTATGCTTTTAGGTTCAGTAGTTCTTTTAATTGCTGACACATTGGGACGTATTATTGTGCCTGGAATGGAAATTCCTGTTGGTATTATTATGGCGGTATGCGGTGGTCCATTTTTCTTATATATGTTAAGAAAGAGAGGAAAGGTAATTGGAAATTAAGGGCAAAAATTTGGAAATCGGTTATGGTGATTATATTGCCATAAAAGATATGAATATTGAAGTCAAAAAAGGTAAAATTACTACAATAATAGGACCAAATGGTTCCGGAAAATCTACAGTTTTAAAAGCTCTCACAAGACTTCTGAAATATCGTAAAGGAGAAGTTTATATAGACAGTAAAAATTTGAGAGATTTTGAAAATAAAGAGTTTGCAAGACAAATTGGTGTACTGCCTCAAAGACACAATGCACCACCGGATTTTAAAGTAAGAGACCTTGTAGGATATGGAAGAATACCATATCAAAAATGGTACAGTAAAAATAATGCGGAAGATGACAAAATAGTTGATTGGGCGTTAAAGGCAACAGGAACATGGGATTTACGAGAAAAATCTATAAATGAATGTTCCGGAGGAGAATCTCAAAGAGTATGGATAGCTACTGTTTTGAGTCAACAGCCGGAGATACTTTTTTTAGATGAACCAACTACATATTTGGATATTTCTCACCAATTAGAGACTATGAGATTGGTCAGAAAACTTAACAAAGAATCCGGCATAGGTGTTGTTATGGTTCTTCACGATTTAACACAGGCACTTGAAATAAGTGATCATATAGTGGTAATTTATCACGGCAAAAAATACAGTGAAGGAACACCTTCTGAGGTTATTACGACTAAAATGATGAAGGAGGTTTATAATGTAGATTGTGATATAATCAATATCCCCGGTAGAAATAAACCTTTAATAGCATATAAAGAAATTATTTAGTGAAAGGATTTTATTAAATATGAATCAAGGGAATGAGATAATATCTCGATTAGTTAAGTTAAAAGATATAACATCTTCAAAAGATATAAAAGGACTTACAGCTGCTATGTTTCCCGGAACACATTGTCCGCTTATGGGAGCGGCAATGGCAATAAGAGGTATAAAAGATGCCATTCTTTTAGTAGTTGGTACAGATGAGTGTACTTATTATACTAAACATATGACACTTAATTCAGAGGATTTTGGTGGTATTGGTGGAAGATGTGTATCAGCAGTACTGGATACTACTGATGTAACTTTCGGTTGTAAAAAAATGCTAGACAGGGCAGTTGAAGAAATTGTTAATGAATATGCTCCGCAAGCCGTTTTTATTGTAACAACCTGTGTTGTTGAAATTATAGGAGATGATACTGATGCTATGGCTGACGGATATACAGAAAAATACGGTATTCCGTTTGTATCAGTACATACAGAACATTTTAAATGTGAAAATCATCTTCCCGGTATAGAAAGAACAATAACAGCTTGCTTTGATTTTATGAAAGAAACAGAAAAAAACAATTCTGTTAATATTATAGGACAGCGTTTAGGAAGATTTGAAGATACAGAGCTTTTTAAGGTACTTTCAGAAAATAATATTGAAATAGGTATGCAATTACCTTGTGGCTGTACTGTTGAGGAAATAAAGACAGCTGCAGGAGCGAAGATGAATATTATATTAAGTCCGATAGGTTTACCATTGGCAAAAAAGATGAAAGAGAAATTTGGAATACCATATATATTTTTTGATAAATTTACAAATCCTGATAAAATAATAAAAGCATATGAAGAACTTTTTGAATCATTGGGACAGGTTGTACCGGAAAATCTATATGAAATTTATAAAAACGCAAAAAATATTGTACAAGAAGTATCAAAAGAACTTGAAGGAATAACATATATTTATGGAAATACTCCTTTTGACTGTATGGAATTTAATCAATTTATGGTAAATTTGGGAATGAAACCAGAACTTATTCAAACAGTCAGTGTAGAACCTGAAATAGATAAAGAATATTTGGAGGATATTTTGGCAAATTCAAATCCTTATGTTACCAAGACAGCAAATATTGCTCCTTTGCAGTATGTATATGATGTTATAAAGCCTAATTTATATTTAGGACATGAATTTGCAGCCCGTTTGCGAAAAAAAGGAATATCAGTAGTAAGGTGTGATAATGCATCAAGTATGTTGGGCTTTGAGGTAACTGAATTTATTACAAAGGAACTATTGCGAGCTGCCAACGAATCAAGAGAATTAAAAAAGGAGATTGAAGTATGAGCTTGACAAGATTTCTTCCTATACCATCTGACAGAATGGGAATACTATGGAGTTTGTTGCCTATTGAAGATACAGTGGTTTTGGAATATGGTCCTGCGGGAACAACACATTTCAGCGTTGGCTTTTTTGGTGAACTTAGAGAAAATCAAGAAAATCATCTATTTACTACACATATGAGTGAAGATGATGTGGTAATGGGGGATACCGGCCGTCTCGAAGAAGCTATAATTGAAATTGATAGGAACTTTTCACCAAAGGTAATTTTTGTAGTTGCATCATCTGTGGCAGCGGTTATCGGTTCAGATATTAAAGGTGTGTGTAGCTATATGCAAGAAAAAGTAAATTCAAAATTGGTTGCATTTGAACAAGGTGGATTTAGGGGTGATTATTCTTCGGGAATCAAAGAAAGTTGTAGTCAATTAGTTCGTGAAATAGTTAAAGATAATCCAGTACCACAAGAGAAAAACGTCAATTTAATAGGTTTTTCGATGGGTTCTTATAGAGCGTTGTCGGATATAAATGAAATAGAGTATCTTCTAAAAAGTGCATTTGATTTAACTGTTGGAGCGTGTCTTTGCGGAGAAACAAAAATTGAGAATATTGAAAATATGGGTGGTGCACTTCTCAATATTGTTTTGAGAGATGAAGGTAGAGAAGCGGCTGAAATCCTTGAAAAGCGTTTTGGAACAAAGTGTGTTTTAGGAAGTCCTTATGGTTACAAAGGTACGCTTAACTGGTTAAACGAAATATCAAAAGTTATTGATAAACCAATTAATCAAGAGTTTTTAGATGAAATCAATGAAAGAATAGATAATACTGTTTATTATCCTATGTATACAATGATGTTAAAAAAAGATAAACCTTTTGTTGCTTTAATAGGTGAATATGAAAGAATTATCGGTATAGGAAACTTTTTGAAAGATATGGGTTTTTCAAATCAGCTTAGACTTTGTCTTCACAATCTCAAAAATATTTCAAATCCTGATGACTCAGTTGTATTTTATAAAAATGAGTGTGATAGATTAGATTCAGTAAAAAATCTTCACAGAAGTTTTATTTTGGGTGATGACCCTACAATGAGTATTTGTCAAAAAGATAATGTATTTTTAAGAATTAGTATGCCTGTTGTAAAAGGTGCTCAAATTACAAGACATTTACCACTTGTGGGTATACGTGGTGCTGATTTTATTACAGAAACATTGGAAGAATATTTACAGATGCTTAAATAAAGGAGAAATTATGAAAGTACAAATAATTTATTCAAGTCTTTCTGGTTGTACAAAGAAAGTAGCAGAAGAAATTTTTAACAACATTAATTTGAAAGATAAATCAATATATGACCTTAAAGATGGTGAACCTATATTGGACGGTGACATAATATTGCTTGGATATTGGGTGGATAAGGGTGGTCCCAATAATGAAATGAAAAATTTTATGTCAAAAATAAAAGATAAGGCAATAGGGGTTTTTTGTACTTTGGGATATTATGCTGACAGTACACATGCAAAAAATTCTATTGAAGCAGGGGTGGATTTAGTAAAAGATAATAATATAATTATCGGAAGTTATGTGTGTAATGGTGCATTAGCTCAAAGTATAATAAACAATATGCGACAAGCCAAAGGAGATAGTTATCATAGTGCAACACCTCAAAAGGAGTTGCGTTGGGATATTATGAAAAAGCACCCTACAAAAGCAGAATGTCAACTTGCGTCAGAACGATTTAATGAAAGAATAACTCTTTATAGTCAATGTGTCGAACGTAATTTAGAGTTTATATCTATTTTATAAATTGAATATTTTTATTTATTAATTTATAGTAAACTAAAATGATAGTTTTGAACAGCAAAATTTGAAAATGAATTTATTACAAAAGTTAAGTTTTATCTTTAAAAGAAAATACTGTGATGAATAGCAAAAAGTGTCTGTATAAAATTTAAATTTATACAGACACTCAGTCTGTCGAAAAAGTCTGATAATATCGGACTTTTTCTTTTTTTATGTAAAAA
>JAHHTR010000090.1 GCA_020024515.1 Angelakisella sp. | reverse complement strand
TTATTCCCACTCGCTCCCAATAAAATAATCTTAAACAAATTTGTATTGGTAATTTAGCAAGTGGTATCTATATTATTTATATTATCAGTAAAGCATACGCTATCTGATTTTTTGTTGCCATTTCGTTGCCATAGAAACCCTCATTATAGACCAGATTTTATGTCCCTTTCTTAATCAGTGGAATCCCAAGGTTTATTATCTCGTCAGTAAGACAATGTAAGCAAATCAATTCCTCATCAATGGTAACAAATGAATATTTTGCACTTTCACCAAATTCTCCTGCAAAATTTAAGGTTTGAGAAACAAGCATTCCAAATTCATGAATATGTCCACCGTATGGTGGATCACAATCAAGCAAAAGAACACTCCACATTTTACTCCCACTATAATCAATCATTAAATCTTGTGAAAACACCCTATAAAAATGACATAATACTGTAGAGATATTCTTTTCTATAGAAATAATGTTGTCATTATTTAGTACAAACAAATCTATACCACATATTGCTCGATAAAGAATACGACAAGCTAAAGCTAAAGAGGATTTCAGCGCAACAACCAATATTGAAACGGCAAGTATTAACTCATTAATGTTGGTATGCCTAGAGTTTAGTTTTAGCGAAAAATCCTTTAAGTCATTCACCACATTTTCACCAAGGCTTTGGTTTACTTCTTGCTCAATACTGCCAAGCAATGCTCGCAATTGTTCTTTATTAATTTTCTCAAAGAGAAGAGTAAAATCCGCATTTTTTAAAGTCTTGTATATATTTCCATCCTTAAAAGCAGTCACAGCAGGCTGAAAATCTTGATCAGATAACAAAGAAAATATTTCAGGTGAAACCTTTACAGATTTATAATTGGAATATGGATTCATCAACTCGCTAACCATACTAGATTTATCGCAAATGTCAGACAAACACAACTCAATAAACCTCGTTAACGTCTTATGTCCTCTTTCAATTAACGCTCGTTCATCATTGGATAGGTGTTCAACTCTAAAAAAATTAGGAATATCAATTAAGCCGATGTTGTCATCAAGAAAAAGAAATCCATGAAATGCACTATTACTGTGTCTTGCTATTTATACAAAGTCACCATGCAGATTTCTTTCTACTTTGCCAGCATCAGTTGATTCTTTGGAGATGGACATTTTATAAATTAGTTGCCCAACTTCTTGAGCCTCTTGTTGTTTAAGAATCTTATTACATAACTTAAAAAGTTCATTTCTAAAGTTTGACAATTTAATCACCTCTTTTTATAAATATTATCTACTGGAAAAGCTTTTAATTTGCTGCCTCTCAAATTGTTCTTGTAGTTTTCGCTCAACAATTTCCTGTACTTGGTGCTCGCCTACAAGTTTAATTGTATTTTTCTCAGAATATTTGTTAGGGGTATATTGAATCTGTTCATCAGTTATATAGTTGAGTGCGTAGTTCAGTAGCATTCGTCTTGCAAAAAATAAAAATTTTTCAATAAGTAGCTTTTCTCCTGTTGTATCTTTTTGTACAAAAGGACTCCAGCACCCAGGATGATAACGACATAGTGATGCAAGTGCAAATAAGGCAATATACATATTGAGTATTGTAGGAATTGTAATTAATTGTCCATTTTTCTTGTGACCAGCTCGCAAATATGGTTGACAAGAGTAGGATATATCGCTAATATCTTTTCCCGTCAATTTGTGACGAAGGACAAAGTAATCTCTATGTGTTTCATGTTCATGGGCCGTGGTAATATTTAAGTACGATTTATCAAAGTTTTCAATTTCTGAAAAAAGTGAAAGAAAGTTTTTTTGTTTTCTTCATTAAAATAAATTTTTTCAGCTTTTCCGTCAGGGGTGTTGAAAACATCAATCATAGCTATGCGTCCTGTTTGTAAATCATAGCAACGGGTATAATCTATATTAATTTCTGCGATAGAGTCAAGAAATTCTTTCAGTTTCCAATCACCTGTTCCAGTTAAATCACTGCTAAATCCGATTGCCCTCGCAATTACATTAACTCCTCCATTGATTGGGCTGACAAATCTTATATCAGTGTCTGCTATAAATTTCATTTCCTTTGGCACTAACAATTTCATTCCGTGATTTTCAATTTTGTTTATTTTCCCACTCAACAAATTGATCATTCCATAAAAAAGGTTTGATGAACCATAGTATAAAAGTAAGGGCGCTATTTGAATATCAGCTTCTTTTGCAGATTTATAGTATTCAAATGCTTGCAAAAAAGAGCCTGCAATACAATTAACAGTTTCCTCATCAGGCGATAAACCTTTTTTGTTTAAATATCGTTTTATATTTGCCTCATAAGAATATTGGAGCAGTTCCCTCCAAAGTTCACTTTCTGGATATTCAGAATAAATAGTTAAAATATCAATCACATCCTTTTGTTTATGCTCATATATCATATCTACATAAGATATTTATATAATCTTCGATATATCAAGTTTATATAAAAGCACTTTTTCTTTGAATAATGCTTCTCATTTATCCAAAATATTGTTACTTATTGTATGTAGACTTTTTGTATTCATTATTATACTTTAAATAATGGAGGTTTTCAACTATGGATATTGTAAAAGTATTTGGTGATAATCTTAAAAAATATCGTACAGCAATGGGACTCTCCCAAGAAGCATTTGCTGACAAGTGCGGCTTACATCGAACATATATAAGTGCTATTGAATGTTATCGCAGAAGTATATCTTTAGAAAATATTCAACGAATAGCCGATGCACTAGAAATTGAAACATACAAATTATTTTTGGAGGTATAAAAATGGCATTACATATTATAGAGTACAGATTACCGTCGGGAAATCGAATCCAAAAACGTCAGTCACTTATTACTTGTTTTCTCAACGAAGTAGCTGGTACTGGGAGAGGAGAAGATACTTCCCGATATCAGTATAATGTAGAAACTTATAATGAATATGGTATTTTTCTAAAACTTCCAACACAACTTAATAAAGGGTTTGATTTCACTGTCAACATACAAGGAATGTATTTTAAGAAAAATAGGAGATACAGTAATCCCAGTCATCAAGATATTTTTAACGCTTTATTTTGCTGTCAAAATGAATGTCCTGAAGAATATAATGCAGTAAAGGACGCGATTGTTGCTATTTACAATTGTGATGAGAGTGATTTAACACATATCAACGCTTATTTCATAGACTATGAGGGAAATCAGCATCCTATTCAAATTATTCTCTTGGCTATTAAATGGCTATTTATGGAACAAGATTGCACTTATTGGAATTACTCTGGACGACGTATGCTTTTTGAAGGTCTCAGAGATAATGGATTGGTGTAACAACTATTTTCTAAATACAAACAAATATTCGTGAGCAATTAACAAAAAGTTATACTTTATACTATTGGTTTTCCAATAACCGGTTGCTCTGCAATTATGTTGCTCTTTAATGATAATTTCTTTTAATGTGAAACCAGCATCTTGAAATAATTTCATAACTTCAAAAGATAATGGATGCATACATCCTTTTTGTCTTGTATCACCCATTAGAACAGCACAAAACTTATTTTTTTTCAAAACTCGGTAGCTCTCATCAGCTACCGTTTTCATTTGTTCTAAAAACATAGGAATTTTTAGGTGCGATAAATCATCATCTATATCCTCGCTATATTTAATAATGTCGGCATAAGGCGGATGCGTACAGATAAGATCTATACTATCATCTTCTATGAAATCTAAATTTCTTGCATCGCCTTTATGAATATATACCTGACCATTTGCTCCTTCGTGTTCAAAATCAATTTTTTCTCTGCAACGGTCAAGTGCTACATCGTTTACATCAACGCCAATAATGTTACGGTTAAGTAGTTTTGCTTCTACGAGCGTAGTTCCACCACCTGCAAATTGGTCAAGAACCAAATCATTTTCTTTTGAATAACGAAGAATTATATTTCTTGGTATATACGGCGACCAATTTCCACGCCATTTTGCATCGTGAGTAGCCCAATCTCCACGTTTTGGAAAAGACCAATGTGTAATCATTTCAAGTTCAAAATCTTCAGGCTCCCATTTTGTTATTTTCTTTTGCATTACTTACACACCTCGCTAATAACTCCATCCTCCATATCTTTAATGTTATAAATGTGTTCCATAACGTCAAATGTTTCTTCAAGATTATGGCGAGCACTTGTCCAACCTTTTCCGTCAGTAAACCAAACAAAAGTAAACCCATCAATTGTATCCGCTTCGTTTGAAAGTGTCTTATAGCTTCGAGCAGTTTCATTTAATTTACTTCCACCACTGCCATAAAAGTTAGTTTCTATTCCATAAATCATAGATGATGTTTTAATTACAAAATCGAATCTCTTTTCCATTTTTCCTTGATTAGAAATGGCAGATAAATCAATATTCCATTTTTCAGTAATTTCGTGTATATACATTTCTTTAAAATAAGAAACATTTTTAACAAAGCCAGCTTTTTTTATAAACGATTCCACTAAATCTTACATAAGGTGACCACCACGATTTTTTCTCCCGTTGGAGTCAAGACCTGTTTCAACACCAGTTGCATAATCAACAAGATTATTTATAATATGATTTTCTAATAAATCAAATAATCCTGTTTTTCGCATAAATACTTTATATTGATCTGGAGTAAGATTCATATTTTTAAAATTATATGTAAAACCTCCATCTTCATCTATTGCATATATTTCAGTTGTCCTAACCGCTAAAAGCAAAGGAATGCACTTTAATACCTCAGGATATTTTTTTATTAAGCTCTCAAAATCATTTTCAATATTTTTTGAACCAATAAGCGAATTTAAGATATTAAGTTCAACTTTGATGTTATCTACATTTCTATGTACTTTCTCAAAATCTATATAATAACCATAGTCTGCAATGCTGTCACGAAATCCTGATAACCAGATATTAAAATCTCTTGTTGTCATATATTCTGTTCCTCCTACTTTACTTTGCAAGGTTTTCCCGCCTCGCAATGTGCTGAGCGACATTCTCGGCAATATGATTGAGGAATATATCGACCATCACCCATATTTCTATATCCAAACTCTCGTTCAATTTCATCCTTGCCATAAGCCGTTTTTCCACAGCATGGGCATTGTGCATAATCTCCGTACGGCATATTTGACCTCCTAAAAATTTGAAATTAACAATTCCTTGATTTTGCCTCTTGCTTCGCTATTGCAGTTAATCATACGAGTAGCTTCAACTCTTTTGATTTTATGTGAAGAATAGATATCGTCAAAGAAATTATCATCCGTATTTGAATTCTTTGGATCAGAATTACTAACAACAACTTTTGCACCTTTTTTATGTATAAGTTCAACGAATTTTGCAAGTTCAATTTGTTCGTCATCATTAAATAAGTTCTCGGTATAAGCAGTAAAACTTGCAGTATCAGTTATCGGTCTGTACGGAGGATCAAAATAAACAAATGTCTTGTTATCTATAAAATCTACAGATTTTCTGTAATCACCACAAACGATTGTAACATTCTGCAATTTTTTTGATACCGCACGAAGATTAATTTCGTCACAAATCATCGGATTTTTATATGCACCCATCGGAACATTAAACAATCCTTTTTTATTAACACGATAAAGTCCGTTAAAGCAAGTCTTATTAAGAAAAATCATCAATGCTGCTTTTTCAATATTGATAGTTTCATCTCCATTGACTTTTAAGTCGTTAAAACGAGTTCTTTTTGCCATATAATAATTTTTGCGTTCTTCTTTATCAAAAGGTATATATTCACTTTGATACTTTGCAAGTAATTCAATAATTTCATCTATATCATCACGTATAATACGATAAGTGTTAATAAGCTCTGCGTTAATATCACTTATATAGATTTCTTTCAAATCATATTTACTTAAAATATCAAATAGGACAGCTCCACCGCCAACAAATGGTTCTGCATATTTAGTAAATTCACCATTTTCAAATGGATAATATTTTCCAATTTCTTTGAGCAGTTGACCTTTACCACCTGCCCACTTTAAGAAAGGTTTTACAGCTTTGCCTTGTGTTTCTATATATCTTAAAATTCTTGCATCAATAGGCTTTTCAGCATTACTCGATATAATCCACATATTGCCTACCATAGTTGCATCGGCAATTCTGTTTTCGGAACAAAGAACAGCTACTCGTCTTTGAGAAATTCCCCATTTATCAGCAGCTTCTTTAGCAGACATAAATTCCATTAAGTGTTCCTCTCTTTCTATATCATTGCTATAAGTTTTATGTGTATTATTATATTCTAAATCTAGAATAATAGCAATATCATTTTATAATTTTTTGCGACTATAAAAATGGGAGATACTATTTTGCAATACTATCTCCCGATAACATTAAACGAATATTACTTCATCATTCACAATTTCCTTTGCTCTATTACGGATATTGTTCATCTTTTGTACCCATAACATCATATCGTTTGCCTTAAGTTTTTCGGTGATATTTTCTTTTTCGGCAAGTTCTTTTACGATGTTATCAAACATTTTGGCAGCTCTCTTTTCTACCTCTGCAAGGTGAGAGCAGAGGGTACAGTTTGAAAGCATATTGTAGTATTTGACCTTATGATGTGCTAACAAATACTGTCTGTGTCTCTCACCCCAGACACCAATTTCTACATCTTCTTGCTCAGGAAGTTCGAGGCAAGGGAGATAATAATCACCCTGCTTTTCATACCATAGACCGTTATTTTCATTATAAATTCTGTTTTCCATTGTTTGTTCCTACCTTTCATCTTTATAATTTTTAAAGCGTGTATTATGCTTTTTAGACTGTGTAATTTCCTTTGCCTGGTTCAGCATTTCATCAACCTGTTTGTATCCAAAAACCTTTCGCAAGAGCTTATAATCTTGTAATTCTGCCTTTTGTGATGAGTTAACAACTTCTAAACTTTTCACTCTTTCAGATAGCCTTATATTCTCATCGTAAAGGCTTTGATTTGCTTGACGCCATTGTGCCAACGTACTTTTCATTTCAAAATATTTGACTATAACACCTTGTACCAACTCTTTCAAAGCATTGATTATAGGCTGGGCAATTTTTGTTTTATAGGTTTTTGCACTCATTAGAGCAGGAGGCTCTGGCAGCTGATATTGTGGATCTTCATCAAAGTTTTCTTTCACATTTTGAAGTGATTTCTCGCAATCAAGCAGGTTGTCTATTTGAGCATTAACAAACTCTAATTTATCCTCTTGCTTGCTGATTTCGTCTCCCAACTTTGTCACTTCTTTTTCTCTTTCTTGCTTTTTATAATCAAGAACAGAGAGATGTTTTTCGTGCGTTCCTTTGTGTTTCCACTCCACACCATAGCGTTCCATTACAAATGCGAGAGCAGATTTCTCTGCACTTACCCATTGATTCCATTCTGTATCACCACGAGATCCACCTTTAAATCCTTGTGCTACAAGAGCCTGTTTTAATGACACTCTTGTGGAGAGTCCTCGCTTACTTCCGGTTGTAAAAGGGACAAAATCAATATGAATATGAGGTGTAGCTTCATCCATATGCAGATGTGCTGAGAACACTTTTAGTTGAGGATTTCGCTCTTGAAAGCCACGGTAATATTCATCCAAAATCTGCCTTGCGAGTGTTCCATTTTCACTTTCAGCACCCATATTTTCTTTATCACCAATCTGCAAAATCAGTTCGTGAAATGTTTTTTCTTGCTTTGAGTTTCTGATTTTTTCATAATAGTTTGCAATCTTTCTATCTTCCCTTATTTGCTTATCATTGTATTCTTGCAGAGCTTCATCGAATAAATTATGATAGACTTTTTGAATGCTTTCGTTACAATAATCTATGTTAAGATGTGTGCGATTTCCGTCTACGTTTTCAGCCTTGAACTTTCGACTATTATGATTTACAGAGCCTTTGCCAACCATTGCACTGATTGTTCTTTGCATATCTGTTTTCTCCTTTCGTTTATAATCACTTTCTCGGTTCTGTTACTCTTGTCAAGAGTAACGCAAAAGCACTTTCGACAGGCGAGCCTATCAAAAATGCAACCTGCTAACAGGTTTTGCGTTCTCCGAAGGGCAAAGAGCTACCTTTGAAAAGGTACTCTCTGCACACACTCCTCTAAACTTTATCCGTGTCGCTCTGTGTCGATGGTGACGGTGTTTAAGGCACCGCACCTACTCTCAAAAACATCGTCACGACCGTCACATATCGTCACGCTGCTCATAAGTTAAAGTAACCTTTCTTCCATCGTGACAGCGTTTGTTTTCATAACGAATGCCGTATTCGTTATACAAACGCCCAGCATTAATATTTAACTTTAGTGTCAAAGCATTTGGCTTAATATCCAAGGCTAACAATTCTACGAGATCAGTAGGACTACCAGACCACGCATTACCAACCGAAGAAAGAACTTGTGAAATTTTTTCAAGTATCGGCTCAGGTGGTTCTTTCCAAAGTTCAGTTTCAACACTTTCCAAATTCCAAACCAAACGATCCATATCACGAATAAGGTTGATTCTTTGGTCTTGCTGATCTCTACCTGTAATATCCATTACAGCTTGATTATCGGTGCGTTTCTTTTTACTTAAAACAAATGCACCATCAGC
>JAHHTR010000009.1 GCA_020024515.1 Angelakisella sp. | reverse complement strand
TTATTTATCAATAAACTTTACTAAGATTAATATTTGCTATAAAAGATATATATTAAAAAATGTATAATTACTGTAAAAAGAAGTTATGCACAATGACAGACGAACAAACAGATATTTTAATTGTGGTTATTGGAATTTTAATGTATATTATCGCTGTTATCATAAAAAAGATAACAATAACAGTACAAAAAAACCAAATATGCAGAAACCATAATAAAATATTTTATCATCGGAAACCACATTTAAAAATTAAATAAAATTTATAAATACTACTTGAAAAAAATAACTAAACTTGCAATAATATTAATGTATTTTATATATTAATATTAAATCCCCATACAATCAAAAAGGGGGGTTATTTGCGTTTACGCATTTGTGCAAAATAATAATTATCCACAAATCAAAATTAAAAACAAAGGGGTTTTTGTTATATGATTAAATATTTACTTACAGAAGCAGAACAGCAAAAAATTGTACATGATCACGCGCCTGAACTTGCAACAATGAAACTAAGCAGTGAAAACGAAACCAAAAGAATGCACATTATCGAAAAGCATTTGATAAACGGTGTTCATATTCCGTTATATAACTGTGTTATTATTGCCGAAAATGCAAAAATAGGCAAAGGTACTTTTATATATTCACAGGCAACAATAGGCGAAAATGTTACTATCGGCGAAAATTGTACTATTTTTAGTAATACATACCTTGAAAACTGCACAATAGGCGACAATACTACAATATACCCGAACTCATTTGTATTAGATCAAACAAAAATCGGAAAAAACGTCATAATAATGGAAAATTCGCACCTTGAAGATGCTACAATAGGTGATGGTTGTGTTATAAAGGCTACTTGGATAACTTCTTCTGTTCTAGATGAAGATGTGGAAATCGGACCATACTCACAAGTTCGCCCAAATTGTCACATAAAAAAAGGTGTACGCATAGGCGACTTCGTTGAAATAAAAAATTCCAATATCGGTGAAAATACTCACGCAAGCCACCTTACATACATAGGTGATACAGATTGCGGTGACAGAGTAAATTTCGGTTGCGGTGTAGCTACCGCAAACTATAACGGCAAAGAAAAAAATCGTACAACTATTGGCGATGATTGCTTTATAGGTTGCAATACAAATCTTGTTGCACCTGTAACTGTTGAGGACGGCGGATATACCGCAGCAGGCTCTACGGTTACAAAAACTGTTCCAAAAGATTCTGTTTGCATAGCGCGTGCAAGAGAAGTAATAAAAGAAAATATGGCACTGCGTTTCCGCAAAGATAAATAAAATAAAAAAAGAGGTAAAAATGAGCGATATATTTGATTTATTTAAAAAAATAGAAAGTAAAAGCAATTTTACCAACGGCAGTATTGAATATATAATAGTTGGGCTTGGAAATATCGGAAAAGAATACGAAAACACTCGCCATAATATAGGATTTAGAGCAGTTGACGAAATTGCAAAGGCGAAAAGAGTAAGTATAAACAAAGCAAAGTTTAAATCTATGTGTGCAGAATGTGTCATTGCAGATAAAAAAGTTTTGCTTTTAAAACCAACTACATATATGAATTTATCAGGTGACGCTGTACAAGAAGCTATGAATTTTTATAAGGTAGCACCCGACAAAATTATTGTTTTTTCCGATGATATTTCAATATCTGTCGGCAGTGTCCGGATAAGAGAAAAAGGAAGTGCAGGAGGACACAACGGATTAAAAGACATAATAGCCAAAATAGGAACAGATAACTTTACACGTATAAAGCTCGGTGTAGGCGAAAGACCAAACCGAGACTATGACCTTGCCGACTGGGTTTTGGGAAAATTCAGTGAAGAAGATAATAAGGTATATTCCACATTTTTGGATAAATCCACTCAAATATGCGAAACAATTATAAATGACGGTATAGATAAAGCTAAAAATATGTTTAATAAAACTGTTTAAATAGTTTACATAATAATTTAAGGGCTTTCTGAAAAATCGAAATATTGATATTTTTTCTTTTCAAAAACGCCCTAAAAAGAAAGGGAGAAAAATGAATAGTATTGGTCAGCAGATATTAAGGGTTGATGAATTTCAGAAAATAAAACTCGCATTTGACAAAAATAAAACTCCAATAGTCGGAACAGGACTATCAGCAGTTCATAAAGCACAAATAATACACGCAATGTCTGCACCACCGCTAAACGGGGCTATTGTTATCACAAGAGACGAGCAGACTTCCGCAAGACTTACCGAAGAAATCAATCTTTTTGAAAATGACGTTATTGCGTACCACTACCCCGAAAGAGAACTTACTTTGCAGCCCGTAGAGGGAATTTCCCACGAATATGAGCATATGCGTCTGAATATCCTCACAAAAATAACAAAGGGTGAAAATATCATAGTAGTGGCATCTGTCGGAGCCGCTTTGCAGTTCACAATCCCACAAAAAAGACTTGTGGAAAGTATGAAGTTTTTAAAAGTCGGTACACAGATAAGTGAAGAACAACTTGTTAAACATCTGCTTTGGGCGGGATATGTCCGCAAAGAGCAAGTTGAAGGTATAGGACAGTTCTCCACACGTGGCGGAATTATCGACTTCTTTTCACCAAACTACACAGCTCCTGTCCGTATAGAATTATGGGGTGATGAAATTGACAGTATGGCTTTTTTCTCTATTGAGACACAGAGACGAGACGAAAGTGCAGAGAATATAGAAATATCACCTGTTCGTGAAATTGTATATGACAGAGAAGAACTTGCACAAATACTTGAAGAAAAATACGATAAATTAAGTGACAAACAGCGAGAGCTTGCCGGCGAAACACTAAAACAAGATATAGAGAGACTGAAAACAAACAGACAATTAAATGTAATTGATAAATATATACTGAATATATATAAAGAAAGATGTACTCTATTAAGCTATATTAAAGAAAAGCCACTGTTTATAATTGACGGTGGAGATGTTAGGGAAAGTGCGTCCCTTAACCGTTTGCAAAATGATGAGGAGACAGAACAACTGCTTTTGCAAGGTACTATAACCTACGGAATAGGCGAAACAAGTGAAAACTACACTATTCTAAAAGATTTATACACAACAAAGAAAACGGTTATTCTTGATACTTTTGCAAAACAGTATACAGAATTTAAAACAGAAGAGTTTGTTGACTTTAAGGCAAATACACTGTCTGTATGGAGCGGTGATTTAAATAATCTTGTTGAAGAACTAAATGACTTAACAAATCAAGGTTACTGCTGTACAGTTCTTACCGGTACGCAACGTGGCGCTATGGCTCTTGCGAGTGATTTACGTACACACAAAATCAATGCACAATATTCTGCCGATAGGGGTATATTTAGACAAGGCGCTGTATTTATTTGTGAGGGAGGGTTGTCCCAAGGCTACTCCTACCCACAGGCAGGCATTGCAGTAATCACATACGGACGTTCAGCTCACATATCCACGAAGAAAAAACGCAGAACAATACCGAAAAACAGTAAACCTATCAAAGATATAGCCGACCTTGAAATAGGCGACCACGTTGTACACTATACTTACGGCATAGGTATTTTTGAAGGAATAGTTGCACGGGACTATGACGGTATAGTAAAAGACTATATAAAAATCAAATATGCGTCAGATGACTTACTGTATGTTCCGGTTACAAGGCTTGATTTTGTTACAAAATATATAGGCGGTAAAAGTGACGGTAACGTAAAACTAAGTAACCTAAACTCAAACGAATGGAAAAAAACGCGTCAAAGAGTAAAAAAAGCTGTTGCCGATATGGCAAAAGAACTTATAGAGCTATATAGTAAACGTATGCAGGCAAAGGGTTTTGCCTTTTCGGAAGATACAGAGTGGCAAAGAGACTTTGAACAAAAGTTTGAATATGACGAGACAGATGACCAACTCAGATGTATAGAAGAAATTAAAAACGATATGCAACGCAATATGCCAATGGATAGATTACTTTGCGGTGATGTTGGCTTTGGTAAGACAGAAGTTGCCTTGCGTGCTGTATTTAAATGTGTAACAGACGGAAAGCAGTGTGCCGTACTCGTTCCCACAACAATACTTGCTTGGCAACACTACCAAACATTCCTGCGTAGAATGGAAGGCTTTCCGATACGCATAGAACTTCTTTCCCGTTTCAGAACACCCAAAGAACAACAAGAAGTATTAAAAGGCTTAAAAACAGGTGAAGTAGATGTGGTTATCGGTACACACAAACTACTGCAAAAAGATGTTGTCTTTAAAGATTTGGGACTTTGTGTAATTGACGAGGAGCAACGTTTCGGTGTAGCTCACAAAGAAAAGTTTAAGCAACTTCGCACAAGCGTTGATATGCTTACTCTTTCCGCAACTCCTATCCCACGTACACTTAATATGGCAATGAGCGGTATTCGTGATATGTCTGTAATATCCGAAGCACCACAAGACAGACACCCTGTACAAACCTATGTTATAGAATACAATCAGCCACTGATTACAGAGGCTATCAGACGGGAAATTAACCGTGGAGGACAGGCATTTTATCTCCACAACAAAGTTGATGATATCGAACAAGTTGCGTCAGAACTACGCAAACAACTACCTGATATAACAATAAGTATCGCACACGGTAAAATGACAGAAGAACAACTTTCGAGAGTGTGGAAAGCACTGATTGAAAGAGAAATTGATGTGCTTGTATGTACTACAATAATCGAGACAGGTGTAGATGTTCCGAACTGCAATACTCTTATTATAGAAGATGCAGATAAAATGGGACTTTCTCAGCTTTATCAGTTACGTGGACGTGTCGGACGTTCCACAAGACGTGCCTACGCATATTTTACTTTCCGCAAAGGAAAAATACTAACAGAAGTCGGTGAAAAACGTTTGGAAGCTATACGTGAATTTACCTCATTCGGTTCTGGATTTCGTATTGCTATGCGTGACCTTGAAATACGTGGCGCAGGCGATATACTCGGCAGTCAGCAACATGGACAAATGGAATCTGTTGGCTATGATTTATACTTAAAACTTCTTAATGACGCAATAAAAGAAGAAAAAGGCGAACCTGTTGCAGAAGCTATTGACTGTGTAATAGATTTACGCATACCCGCACACATTCCCGAAAGCTATATAGAATGTCTAAATCAAAGAATTGATATTTATAAAAAAATCGCATCTATTTATGACATAGAAGACTATCACGATACACTTGATGAACTTATTGACCGTTTTGGTGAACCACCAAAATCAGTTGTTGGACTACTTGATATTTCATTAATCCGCAACACCGCCGCACGTTACGGAATAAAAGAAATTTCACAACGTTCTTCGCGTATACTTATGTATCTTGAAAACTTTAATATGCAAAACTTAATGCCAATTATGCAACACTCTAACGGAAAAATACTTATCAATGCCTCCGATAAGCCACACCTTGTTATACAAATGCAGAGAGGACAAAAACCTCTTGACGCTATTCAAGATGTTCTTGGACTTATGCAACCAAAAAGCGAAGAAGAAAATAAAAAATAATCTTTACAATCGCCCTATTTTTATATAAAATATATGTATAAAGGCAACACCGCACATATAATTATGAGGTATTACCTAAAAACGAAACAGAAAGAGGTATTCATTTTGGCACTTGATTTTAACGTAAATATTCCACCGCAAGATGCAATAAGAATAATCGATAATGCCATTGTTGACGAAAGTATTACAGGAGAAAGAATAGACTACCATACAGTTACCGCAAATGATGAAACTTCTTGTATTATAGCTGTATACGAAAAGCATTTTTATCGTGCAGGAAACAGACTTACTCTTACGGTAATAGTAAACAATATGCAAGGACTTACAAATGTACACTGTATATCAGGAGGTGGCGGTGAAGGACTGTTCCGCTTCGATTGGGGTGCTTCTGACAGTTTTGAAGATACTGTACTTTCCGCACTTGAAAATTTTAAAATATAACTTGGGAGGAAAAAATATTTGAAATTAATATCATGGAATGTAAATGGGTTTCGTGCGTGTCTGCAAAAAGGTTTTGAAGATTTCTTCAAAGCAGAAGATGCCGATGTATTCTGCCTACAAGAAACAAAAATGCAACCTAATCAGGCAGATTTTAAACCCGAAAACTATCATATATACTATAACAGCGCTATAAAAAAGGGTTACAGTGGAACAGCAATTTTCAGTAAAGCAGAGCCTATAAGTGTGGTAAACGGCTTTCACGAAAAACACAATGATGAGGGCAGAGTAATAACAGCAGAATACGAAAACTGTTACGTTGTAACTTGCTACACACCGAATGCACAGGACAAACTGAAAAGAATTGACTACCGTATGGAATTTGAAGACGATTTCAGAGCATATTTAATGGAACTTGACAAAAAGAAACCTGTTATTCTTTGCGGTGATTTAAATGTTGCACATAACGAAATAGACCTAAAAAATCCTAAAACAAATATTGGAAACCCCGGTTTTTCCAATGAAGAAAGAGGCAAGTTTACAGAACTTCTGAACAGTGGTTTTACAGACAGTTTCAGATATATCTATCCTGACAAAACAGATGCTTATTCTTGGTGGAGCTATCGCTTCAAGGCAAGAGACAAAAATATTGGTTGGAGAATCGACTATTTTGTTGTATCAAACCGCATAGCTGACAAGATAAAAGTAGCTGATATTTACAGTGATACACTCGGAAGTGACCACTGCCCTGTGGGACTCACAATAGAATTATAATTATACTTTATAAAACACAATTCTCTTATGATTTTTTCATAGGAGAAATTTTTTTATGAAGAATATACCTACAAAGCACTTTTTGGCTAGAATATGGCAGAACTTACCCTATATTGTTCAGTACTGTAAAAATACAAAAAAATCTCCCTCTTTTTTATAATCAAGAGAGAGATTTTTTATTTTTAGCAATAATTATTCAAGTTCAAATGCACCTGTATATAATCTGTAATAGTTACCCTTTTGTGCAATAAGTTCATTATGTGTTCCGCTTTCTATAATTCTGCCACCGTCAAGCACAATTATTTTATCCGCATTTCTTACTGTTGAAAGTCTATGAGCTATAACAAATACTGTTCTGCCATGCATTAATGAATTCATACCCTTTTCAACATAGCTTTCGGTACGTGTATCTATGCTTGATGTAGCTTCATCAAGCACCATAACAGGCGGATCTGCAACCGCCGCACGTGCGATTGATATAAGCTGACGTTGTCCTTGTGAAAGTCCACTGCCGTCACCTTCAAGTACTGTATCATATCCGTTAGGCAGCATTGATATAAATGTATCCGCATTTGCAAGCTTTGCGGCATCAATACACTGTTCATCTGTAGCATTAAGATTACCGTAACGTATATTTTCCATAACTGTACCTGTAAACAGATTTACATCTTGCAAAACAACACCCATAGAACGACGTAAGTCAGCTTTTCTGATTTTGTTTATATTTATTCCGTCATATCTTATTTTTCCGTCTGCTATATCATAAAATCTATTAATAAGATTTGTTATGGTTGTTTTACCCGCACCTGTCGCACCAACAAAGGCTATCTTTTGTCCAGGGTACGCATGTACATTTATATCGTGAAGTACTGTCTTTTCTTCGTTATATCCGAATGTTACATCATCAAGCACTACTTCACCTTTTACTTCTGTATAGGTAACTGTTCCGTCACCGTGAGGGTGCTTCCATGCCCATATACCTGTATGGTGGTCTGTTTCACAAAGCTTTCCGTCTTTGTACTTTGCATCTACCAATTTAACATAACCATTATCTTCTTCGGGTTCTTGGTCTATCAGTTTAAATATACGCTCCGCACCGGCAAATGCCATTATAATGCTATTTAACAATTGTGCTACATTATTGATAGGCATTAAAAAACTCTTTGAAAGTTGCATAAATGATGCAATAGTACCAAGTGACATTACACCAAAGCCTGTTAAAGTCAAATTACTTATTGAGTTAATAGCCATGCTGCCGCCAATAATTGCAATCAGTACATATATAATATGACCTAAATTTACCATTATAGGCATAACAACAATACCCATAATGTTTGCATTTCGAGCAGCCTTGTAGCTTTCTTCATTCAGCTTATCAAAATCTTCTTTAATTTTTTCTTCATGGCAAAATACTTTAACAACTTTTTGACCATTTATCATTTCTTCCGCAAAACCATTCATTGCGCCTATACTCTCTTGTTGCTTCATAAAGAATTTTCTACCCGATTTTGCAACATTTTTGACAATAAGCATAGCCAAAAATACAACAACAAGAGTAAAAATTGTAAGTGGTATACTTAGTGTAAGCATAGCTACAAATATAGCGATTACAGTAATCAGCGCCGAAAATATTTCGGGAATATTGTATAGCATTTGATTTAATGTATCAGTATCATTTGTATAGTGACTCATCAAATCGCCATGTGTATTTGAATCAAAGAACTTGATAGGTAAAGTTTGCATTTTATTAAACATCTCATCACGTATATCTTTAAGTACTTTTTGAGATATTCTTACAGTAAGCTGTGTATATATAAATGATGATACAACACCTATTATATATACAAAAGCTATCATTATTATAGCTTTTACAAAACTTGCAAATATAGGACCGGCGCCAAAACCATCGGTACTTGTAACCATTGGCATAATGTAACTGTCAATAAGTGTCTTTGTAAACATAGATGCAACAACGGTTGATATTGTATTTAAAATAATACACATAAATATTATTGCATATTTGAATTTATATTTTTTAAGATAACCGAGTAATCTTTTAAATGTATTTTTATCTACCTGAGGACGTTTTCCAAAATTCATTTTAGCGTGCATCTTCCTGTCCTCCTTTTACTTGTGATGTATAAACTTCTTGATATATCTTATTATTTTGCAGTAGTTCGCTATGTGTACCTATTCCGCTGATAACACCATTATCCATAACTACTATTTTATCCGCATTTTCTATTGAAGAAATACGTTGTGCTATTATTATCTTTGTGGTTTGATTTAAATTATCATAAAGAGCCTTTTGAATAAGTGCATCTGTCTTTGTATCTACTGCGCTTGTTGAGTCATCAAAAATAATAATCTTTGGATTTTTCAGTATTGTACGAGCTATACAAAGTCTCTGTTTTTGTCCGCCCGAAACGTTTTTACCACCCTGTGAAATAACAGTATCAAAACCATTCGGCATTTTATTAATAAACTCTGTTGCCTGTGCCATATCGCAAGCTTTTTTCAATTCATCTATCGTAGCATCTTTATTACCCCAACGCAGGTTTTCGGCAAGAGTGCCACTGAATAGTTCATTCTTTTGCAAAACCATACCTACATTGTCACGCAAAGCATGTAAATCATAGTCTTTTACATTTACACCACCGACAAGAACCTCACCCTGTGTAACATCATATAGACGAGGTATAAGCTGTACAAGTGTTGTTTTCGATGAACCTGTACCACCCAGTATTCCAACTGTTTCTCCTGACTTTATTGTCAAATCAATATTACGTAAACTTTGTTTACCGTCTTTACCATAATATCCGAAATTTACATTTTTAAATATAATTTCACCGTTTTTAACCTCTGTTACAGGATTTTGCGGATTTACTATATTATTTTGTTCTTTCAAAATTTCATCAATTCTCTTTGCCGATGCCTTAGACATAATCATCATAACGAATACCATTGTTACCATAATCAAGCTCATAAGGATTTGCATACTATATGTCAAAAAGCTCATAAGTGTACCTGTTGTCATGCCAACTACCGCATTGTTTCCAGATATAACAATTAATTTTGCACCAAACCAAGAGATAAGTATTGTACAAATATACAGAACTAACATTATAAACGGACGGCTTAACATTGTTAAACTATCTGATTTTATATATAGTGAATATATTTTCTCGGATATTGTACTGAATTTCTTTTTCTCATAATCTTCTCGTACAAAGGATTTCACAACACGCATACCATGTAAATTTTCTTCTACATCTCGGTTTAGCTCATCGTATGTGGCGAAAGTCTTTTCCACATACGGCAAAGCTTTCTTTAATATTATTGCAAAACAAATAATTACTATTGGTATTATTATGAAAAATATTCCGGATAAATCTTTATTCAGTTTATATGAAAATATTATCGCAAAACATAGCATTATCGGTGCACGAAAAGCCATTCGTGTTGACATCTGAAATGCCTGTTGAACACGTGATACATCTGTTGTCAAACGTGTTACTATACCCGCTGTTGAAAACTTGTCAATATTTTCAAAGGAAAAATCCTGTACTTTATAAAAAATATCATGTCTTAAATTTTTTGAAAAACCATTAGATCCCATAACCGCAGTCATACCTGCAAGAACACCTACAATAAGTGAAAAAACAGCGACTAATACAAGTTTTATACTAGCTTGTTTAATAAATGCCATATCACCCATATTTATACCATTATCAATTAATTCTTTAACCAAAAAAGGTATATAGGTTTCTGCCATAACTTCAAAAATTACAAGAATAGGCGTCAAAATCATATAAATTTTGTATTCTCGCACAGATTTTAAAATCCTTTTAATCAAAAATGTCCATCTCCCTTATTTAGTAATATTATTTTAGCTATACTGCACAATTACCGATATATGATAATTGTGTAGTGTCACCTTTGTTAAATCGGTAAAAAATTACAGATTTACACACAATAAAATAAACCTCATAACTACTTTTAAAAAAATAGATGAGGTAAAATAGTTTATTAGTTGATATATAGACTATTATAACTTAATTGCAAAACTTGTGTATTAATAAAAAATGAATAAAATGTAACTATTAGTATTATTAATAGCAACAAAATTAAGATAATTACAAATTAATATATTATGCTATTGCTTGACAATATTTATAGAAAAACGTATAATTTAGTAGTATATGTTTAATAATTATTATTTGACAAAAACATTAATTTTGTAGTTTTACAAGGAGAAAATATTAGTTATGAAATGGACAGGACTAAATGAACTTCGTGAAAAGTTTTTGAGCTTTTACGAAAGCAAAAATCATACCAGACTTACATCTGCTCCACTTGTTCCACAAGATGAGGCAAGCCTACTGCTTATAAACTCAGGTATGGCACCTCTGAAAAAATATTTTATGGGTGTAAAAACTTTACCGGACGGAAACCACAGAGCAACAAGCTGTCAAAAATGTATCCGTACACCTGATATAGAAAACGTTGGTAAAACAGCCCGTCATGGCACATATTTTGAAATGCTCGGAAACTTTTCTTTTGGTGATTACTTTAAAGAAGAAGCAACCACTTGGGCATGGGAATTTTGTACAAAAGTACTTGAACTGCCTGTTGATAGACTATATGTATCAGTATATCAAGATGATGATGAAGCATATAAAATATGGACAGAAAAACGTGGTGTAGATCCCTCACATATGGTTCGTCTAGGTCGTGAAGATAACTTCTGGGAAATAGGTTCCGGTCCTTGTGGTCCTTGTTCCGAAATCTACTTTGACAGAGGAGATGATAAAGGCTGTGGCTGTCCTGACTGTAAAGTAGGCTGTGAATGTGACAGATTTGTTGAATTTTGGAACTTAGTATTCACACAATTTAACAGTGACGGCAACGGTAACTACACACCACTTGAACACCCAAACATAGATACAGGTATGGGACTTGAAAGACTTGCTTGTATTATGCAAGGTGTTGATAATCTGTTTGAAGTAGATACAGTTCAAAAAATTCTTCAACATATTTGCCAAATTGCAAATGTAGAATACAAAAAAGATGCTAAACAAGATGTATCTATTCGTGTTGTAACTGACCACATTCGTTCAACAACATTCCTAATTGGCGATGGTGTAGTTCCACAAAACGAAGGTCGTGGTTATATTTTGCGTCGTCTGCTTCGCCGCGCCGCTCGTCATGGTAGACTATTGGGTATCAAAGAACCGTTCCTATACAAAGTATGTGAAACAGTTATAGAAGAAAACAAAAACGCATATCCTGAACTATCGGAAAACAAAGAATTTATAATAAAAGTTATACGCAACGAAGAAGAACGTTTTGCAAAAACTATTGATGCAGGACTTGTTATGTGCAGTGATATAGTTAAAAATGTTAAAAGCAAAGGCAAAGACGTTTTCCCGGGAGAAGAAGCATTTAAACTATATGATACTTATGGATTCCCTATCGACCTAACAAGAGAAATTGCAGAAGAAAACAACATAACTGTTGACGAAGAAGGATTTAATGCTTGTATGAAAATACAAAAAGAAACAGCAAGAGAAGCTACAAAAAATGCTCTTGGTGACGTTGCATGGACAGAAGACGTACTAAAAGGTGTAAATGCCGAAACAAACTTTGTAGGTTACAATGAGCTTTCTTGTGATGCCGAAGTACTTGCTATTGTATATCATGATAGCCTAACAGACAATATCGGTGATGAAGATGAAGCTACAATTATACTAAACAAAACACCATTCTATGCAGAGAGTGGCGGACAAGTTGGTGATACAGGTACTATTACTTGTGGCAAAAATGTATTTGCAGTAACAGACTGCAAAAAATCACCTGCCGGACTATATATGGCTATCGGAAAAATGGATAACGGCACACTATCGATTGGTAATAAAGTTGTTGCAGAAGTTAATAAAAACAGACGTTTGGCAATAATGCGTAACCACTCAGCATGTCACCTACTGCAAAGTGCTTTGCAAAGTGTACTTGGTTCACATGTTCATCAATCAGGTTCTTACGTTGATGAAAAAATCTGTCGTTTTGATTTCAGCCACTTCTCAGCTATGTCAGATAACGAAATTACAGAAGTTGAAAACAAAGTAAACGAAATGATTTTGGGGGCACATACTGTTACTTCAACAGAAATGCCAATCGAAGAAGCTAAAAAACTTGGTGCTATGGCACTGTTTGGCGAAAAATACGGCGATGTTGTACGTGTTGTAAATATGAAAGACTGTTCAATAGAATTCTGTGGCGGTACACATATTGATAACACATCAAAACTTGGACTATTCAAAATTATACGTGAGTCTTCCGTTGCTGCTGGTATACGCAGAATAGAAGCTACAACAGGTATGGGTGTACTTCAAATACTAAATGATGACAAAGAAATACTTAAAAAGACATCAGCTATACTAAAATGCGGTACGTTTACAGAAATTCCGGAAAAAGTAACTAGCCTACAAACAGAGGTAAAAGCAAAAGCAAGAGAAATGGCAGAACTTGAAGAAAAGACTCTTGCTACACAAATAAACGGACTGTTTGACCAAGCAAAAGATATTAACGGTATTAAATTTGTTTCACTTGTTCTAAATGATACAAAGAACGAAACTTTACGTGCTATATGCGACAGAATAAAAGCTAACCACAACAATGTTGTTATGGTTGTAAGCTCTGTAACAGACGGCAAAGGTGCTGTTTGTACTTGTTGTGGTGCAAATGCTGTTGCAAACGGTGTTCATGCAGGAAAAATAATAAAAGCTATCACATCTGTAACAGGTGGTAATGGTGGCGGTCGTCCTGATAGTGCTATGGGTGGCGTTATAGATATATTCAAGATAGACGAAGCTATTGCACAAATGCCTGATGTTATTCGTGCAATGATGAAATAATTTGTTGCGAGGGTGTAGAATGAATTTATATTTAATTATTACACTTGCCACAGCACCAATAATAGCAGGAATAGTATACAGCACTATGTTGTCTATTCCTGTAATAGGCACTATATTAACATACCTACTACCAATCGCACTAATGTATGTTTGGTTTAAATTTGGCTACTATATAGCCACAGTACAAAAACTTAATTTTTGGTACTGGTTACTTATAACACATGGTAGTGGTATAATTTTGTTATTATTGCACTTTTTGGAATTTTACTGGATTTCCTCACAACAAAAACCACTTGTATTTATTTCAAGGTTGTTTGTAACAACTCTTACACCGCTGTTTTCACGTATAGGAATGGTTTTTGAACCAGTACTTAATGAAACTACACGTATTACTGAAACATTTATACAATGTGGTGGACTACTGTTTATGATACTTCTTTTTGTATCGGGATATTTAACAAGTAAACGAGTACAAAGATTGCAAGAAAACAAACAAGAAAACAAAATAGAAAATAAAATAGAAAATAAAATAGAAAATAAAATAGAATAAAAAAAACAGCTGTATATCTATATGTATTAATATCATATAAATATACAGCTGTTTTGATTTTATGAACTTACAAAAGTTTTCTGTAAAAAACAGAATACTTTTAATTTTGCAAAAGTATTTTTATTTTATTATACTTATGTAATGTTTAACTATATTGTATTACAAGTAATTTTCCCTTATCGATACTTATCTTTGCAATATCATCTACTATTTGATTACTTACACCAAGCGGAAAATTATTTTCCAAAGTGTAATTATCGAGATTATATTCACAACCTCTAATATTAAGATTTTGAACAGAATTTGTTATTGCAAACAATGATAAATAACCATCAAATTTATTTATATCAACTGTTGCATTATCACCAAGTACTGTTATTACATGATGACTGTCAACTATGTAACCGCTTGCATTATTATCTGCTATATACATAAGTGCTTGAATATTTGCAATACTATGGTCAAATCGTCCTCCCAATGCACCCAATATTGCTATCTTTGTATAGCCTTTTTCTATCGCCAATTTTATAGCTATCATAGTATCCGTATCATCTTTTTGCACAGGATATATCTCTATATCAAAATCTCCCATTGGCTCACTTGTACTGTCAAAATCCCCTACGACAATATGCGGTTTTATACCACAGTTTACAGCATACTCATAACCTTTATCAGCACAAATTATATAAGAATTATTAATATCAATTACTTTTTCACAAGATTTTAAATCTTCTGTTGAAAAATCCCCACCGGCAAAAATAACAGCATCATTTTTATTTTCAATTAAAGTTCCCATTTTTTCACCTGTTTCAATTCCTCATATATTGTACAGTAACTTTCATATCTACTGCGCGCTATTTCTCCATTCTCAACTGCCTTTATAACTGCGCAATCTTTTTCTTTCGTATGACTACAACCGGTAAAGCGACATTCTGATATTCTCTTATCTATTTCAGGAAAACAGTACTGCACATCTTCGCTCAACATCTTTTCAAACTGTAAAAACTCAATAGCCGAAAATCCCGGAGTATCTGCAATATAGCCACTGCCTGTGCTATATAATTCCACATGACGTGTCGTATGTCTGCCTCTTCCGAGTTTTTTACTTATATCGCCTGTTTTCAGTTCTAAATTAGGAAAAATTGCATTAAGTAAACTTGACTTTCCAACACCTGAATTTCCACAAAAAACATAAATTCCATTCAAAAATATCTTTTTAACTTCTTTTATTCCATCATTTGTTATACTGTCTACGCAAAAAACTTTGTAACCCGCTTTTTTATATGTTTCTATATAGCTTTCATCATAAAGTAAACCGCTCTTTGTAAATACGATAACAACAGGTATATTTCTTCTTGATGCTATTGCTGTCAGCTTATCTATAACAAGATAGTTAGGCTTTGGTTCAGTAAATGATGAAACTATAACAAGACATTCTATATTTGCAACAGGAGGGCGTATAAGGCTGTTTTGTCTGTCTACTATGTCAACAACATATCCCAAACTGTTTTCTGTCAATTCCACAACTACCTTATCACCAACAAGTGGTGTAATATCATTTTTACGAAAAAGTCCTCTTGCTCTGCATTCTATTATACTGTCATCTTCAAAAAGTTTTACATAATAAAAACCACCAAGAGCTTTTACTATCAGTCCCTCTGTACTTTTTATAATTTTACATATATTTTCTTCATTGCTTTTTTTCTCTCTTTTATTTTCATATTTTTTACTCAAAGCAAAAAATCCTCCATTATAGTTTATATAGTAAAAATCCCCCCACAATACAAAAAGTGGTGAGGATTTTTTATATTATTCTTTTAAAACAAAGTCTGATGAATGGTCTACCACTGTTTCATATATCTCTGAGTTTTGCGAAAATCTGATGATATAGTGCATATATAGTTGGTCATTAATCATAACTTTTATATTAGCATCTTCAAATGAATGAGGTACTTGTATGCTTATAGTACGTTTATCACTTGGAACAATTTTTTCTTCCGAAAGAACAAAACCATTATTTTCTACCATAAGTTTAACTTGTTTTGTTATATTTAGCGGAAGCATACATAGTATCATAATATCATTATTATTTTCACCTTCAACTGTCTCCTCATCAGAACATATAACCAAGTCTATTCTTGAACCAAGTGGAAGCGGCGCAGGGTAGTTTGGTGTTTGTGATATTACTGCATTTAGTGGGAAAAGATCGTTTCGTTTTGTTATATATCCTACTTTGAACCCACTTTCTACAATAATTCTCTTTGCGTCCTCAATATCCAGTGTTACAACATCAGGTACAACTGCTTTCTTTGAACCGTTACCAATACTTACATTAAGTGTTATTACACTGCCGACAGGAACTTCACTTCCTGCCGGAGGATCTGTTGAAACTATATATCCTTCTTTTGTATTATCGCTTTTTACATTGACTATTTCAGCATTTATTCCCATTTCTTGCAGTTTTGCCTGAGTCAATGAACCTTCTTTATTTATAAAGTCAGGCAAAGGAATTGTCCTTACACCTTTACTTACCTTTAATCTTATTGTTGAACCTTTTTTAACATGTTTACCCGCAGTTGGATATTGTTCGTATATTTTTCCTTTTTCGTAGTGTGAATTATATTCTTCAACTTCCAATTCAAAAGTAAAATCATCATATTTATTATCTTTTAAAACTTGGTTATAATCATGTCCCACAAGATTAGGCATATCTACTTCCGGAACTTTTTCAAATGGATTATTTTCCATAACAAGCGAACCTACATATAGGAGAGAGCCTACAACAAAAGCACAAGTTATGCCAAAAAGAATACCTAAAAATGAAATCTTTTTTCTCGGTTTTCGTTTTCTTACGTTCTTTTTATCTGGCTTTTCCAATGTTTGCCCTCCTCTTATTTTACTGAATATTTCTGTCTTATCGTTATCCGAATTTATTCTATTTTCAGTATTTATTTTGTTAGACTTTCCATATCCAAATACTGCGGTTTTATCGTTCACTATCACCGCCAAGTCTTTTATCATCTCATCAGCTGAATTATATCTGTCGTTTGGATTTTTTTCAATAGCCTTCAAAACTATTTCTTCCAATCCCTTTGGAATTATTGGATTAAGTTTAGAGGGTGGTACAGGTATATTTTCAATATGCATCATCGCAATTTTTATAGGGGACTCTGCATCAAACGGAAGTCTTCCTGTAAGAAGCTCATACATAATTATACCTGTTGAATATATATCAGTTCTGTAATCTATGTTACTGTCTGCTTTTACTTGTTCAGGGCTTGTATAGTGTACCGAACCGATAGCTGTATCAGTAATAGTTCTTGACTGCGCTATCGTAAACCTTGCAATACCGAAGTCCATGACTTTTACTGTGCCGTCACCCGGAACCATTATATTTTGCGGTTTTATATCTCTATGAACTATACCGTTTTCGTGAGCATGTCTCAACGCACGCAAAAGCTGTACTGTTAAATTTATTGTTTGGTCAACAGATAGTCTGCCATGTTCCTCTACAAACTCTTTAACAGTTGTACCACTTACATATTCCATTACTATTGCGGGATTTTGTGTATTAAGTATAACATCATATATCTTAACTATATTGGGGTGATTTAGTAAATATATAGCCTTACTTTCATCACGAAATCTACGTATAAAGTCAGTATTAGAAGCATATTCATCACGAAGTATCTTTATTGCCACCGGTCTTTTTTCTTTTGTGTCATAGCCTTTATACACATTAGCCATACCACCTACACCGATAAGATTTTCTATTACATATCGGTTTTCAAGTTTACTGCCTATATAATTCATAGGGTTTTAACACCTCAATCTTTTTTAGAGTTATCACATATATTAAACACATAACATAACTGCTGTTACATTGTCTTTACCACCATTCTCTTTGGCTTTTTGTGTTAATAGTTCTATATTCTCTCCATTTTTTATTCTATCTACCAAAATACCTATTTGTTCATTAGATACCATATTTGTAAGTCCATCAGAACAAAGTAAAATAATGTCATCTTTTTGGAGTTCACATTCCGGATATGATGGCATAACTTTATCACTTATACCAACAGCCTGAGTAATAACATTTTTAGCCGGGTGAGTCAGTGCCTGTTCGTAAGTAATTTCATTTTTATCAATAAGTTCTTGTACCAATGAATGATCTTTTGTAAGCTGTACTAATACGTCTCCACGATATAAATACGCTCTGCTGTCACCAACAGATGCGATATAGCAACGATTATTCTTGCAAATAGCCATAACCAAAGTGGTTCCCATACCTTTTAAATCAGGATTTTCTATACTCTCATTATAAACGGCGGTATTTGAATTTTTTATTACAAGATCTATCATTCTATATAAAGAAGTTTCGTCCATATCTTCCCTATAACCATTATTTATAATATTTTCGGCAACACTACACGCCATCTTTGATGCACGTTCGCCACCCACGGCTCCACCCATACCGTCACAAACTATACCATACATAAAACTGTCATCTATTTTTTTACAAATGTAGTTATCCTCATTATTTTGTCGTACCAGTCCTACATCGGTTATACCATATACTTTCGACACAGTAGTCCACACTCCTTTATAGAAAATTTCTATATCCTAAAAAAACAAGTCATTGCTCATTCATCTTATTTTCATAGTCTCTTCTTAACTGTCCGCAAGCTGCATTTATATCACTGCCAAGCTCTCTGCGAACAGTAACGTTCATTCCTTTATTTTCAAGATATTTTACAAATTTTTGTATATTTTCTTTTGTTCCACGCTTTGTCCCTCGTTCTTTTACAGGATTTACAGGAATAAGATTTATGTGACAGTTCTGTCCCTTTAATAAATTATAAAGTTCGTCTGCACTTTCTTTATTATCATTTTCACCCAGTATCAAAGCATATTCGTATGATATTCTGCGTCCTGTTATCTTAAAATAATCCTTACATGCTGTCATAAGCTCATCAATAGAATATCTGCGGTTTACAGGCATTAATTTTGAACGTTTTTCATTATTTGCAGCATGCAAAGATACTGACAAAGTAAGTCCTGTTTTTAATTCTGCCAATTTATATATATTTGGCACTATACCGCAAGTTGAAAGAGAAACATGACGCAAACTTAAATTTTGACCTTCTTTTGATGATAGTATGCCCAAAAATTTCATAACATTATCAAAATTATCAAGTGGTTCACCAATTCCCATAAGCACCAATGATGAAATACGTTTACCCATCTGTCTTTGAACTTCATATATTTCACCTAACATTTCCCCTGTTGTCAATGAACGCACAAGCCCGCCAAGTGTTGAAGCACAAAACATACAGCCCTGTCTGCAACCTACCTGCGTTGATATACAAAGACTTGCACCATGTTTATATTCCATCCATACAGCCTCTATACAGTTTCTATCTCGGAGTTTTAATAAAAACTTATTTGTTCCGTCTTTTTGCGAAGTCAATCTATGTAGCGCTGAAACTTCTGTTATAAACGCTGTCTCTTTTAATTTTTCTCTTAATGCAACAGATAAATTTGTCATTTCATCAAAAGTCTTTACTTGCTTATCATTAAGCCATGTATATATTTGTTTTGCACGAAATTTAGGCTCACCTATTTTCTGTACAAATTCTGTTATCTCATCTATATCCATAGAGGAAATATCGTATTTACTGTTTATATCATCTGTTATAATATTTATATTATCGCTCACTGATTATATTTCCCCTTATTTTATTCATATTTAAATACTGTATAAAAAAAACCGTCATTTCCCATATCACTGGGCAAAATTGTATGCATTTCCAATAATTTAAGATTATTATATTTATCCCTTAAATATTCCACAACATTTTCATTTTCCTGTGGATTCAGTGTACATGTTGAATAAAGCATTGTTCCACCTTTTTTTAAATATTTAAGACAATTTTCGGCAATATCTTTTTGTATTTGTACTATCTTTTCACACTCTTTTATATCTTTATATCTTATCTCAGGCTTTCTTCTTATTATTCCAAAGCCTGAACAAAGAGCATCACAAAGAACAGCGTCAAACATTCCTAAATTTTCATTATAGACCAAGGCATCTTGTACACTTGCCTTTATACTTTGAAGTCCAAGTCTTTTTGCTCCGTCGTTTATCAATTTAACACGATGCTTATGTATGTCACAAGCTACTATTTCACCTGTATCCGACATATTTTCACAAATTGTAAAGGCTTTTCCTCCTGGGGCTGAACATACGTCTAATATACGCATATTTTTACTTACAGGCATACTGTTTGCACACAGTACACTTGATATATCTTGAACATGAAACAATCCCTCATCAAAACCGTATAATCTTGTAACATCACCACTGTTTCTTACTTTAACGCAATTTTTTATTTCCTTGCCACCGAAATTTGTACAAAGAGTAGCATCTACACCGGTTTTTATCAAGTTTTCAAGAAATAAATCCGGCTTTATCTTTGTTGTATTTACTGTCAAAAACAGTGCGGGTACTGTATCCAAGTTTTCCAGTATTTCCATCGTTTTTTCGTGTCCATAGCTTTTTCTCCACAAAGAAATAAGCGACATGGGTACACTGTATTTTATTGATAGTGCAAGTTGTTTGTCTTTTGGCTCATCATATTTTGCCTTCATTCTGTCAATAGAACGCAAAATACCGTTTACAAAGCCACTTGCACTGCTCTCACCAACACTTTTTATTATATTTACACTTTCATTTACCGCTGCCGATGCCGGTACAGAGTTTACATACATTATTTGATATAGTCCCAACATCAGAGCAACACGAACATTAATTGATAGTTTGTTAAAAGGTTTTGTACTATACTGTGTCAAAATATACGACAGTTGTATTTTCTTTGCTATTACTCCATAAAAGAGCACTGTAAAAAATGCTCTGTCTCTGCTATCCATTTTACTCACCGCACTATCCAGTACAATATTTGAATAGCTGTTATTTTGTTCCATTGTAACTAGTGCATCAAAAACACTTCTGCGTACATTTATCATATATTAATCGTCCTTATTCCTTCCATAAATAGCTAATAGTCTCAGTAATTGTGCGACTGATGTAAGCAGTGCAGCTACGTATGTCATAGCCGCCGCACCCAATACTTTTTTTGTATTTCTAAGTTCATCATCACTTAACATATTATAGCTTTCAAGTGTACGTAAGGCTCTATTGCTTGCATTAAACTCAACAGGGAGTGTTACCAACTGAAAAATTGCCACAAGTGAAAAAAGTATAATTCCCGCAACTGCCAAAAAGTCAAAATTAAATAAAAGTCCTATAAAAAACAGTGGCATAGACAGTGAAGAACCTATATTGGTAATAGGCACTATTGCAGAACGAATAGACATAGGGACATAGTTTGTTGCATGCTGTATAGCATGGCCTACCTCATGTGCCGCAACACCTATTGACGCAATAGATGTTGATGAATACACACTGTCCGACAAATTAACCGTCCTTGTGCGTGGGTCATAGTGGTCGCTCAAATGTCCGCTGATATGACGTATTTGTACATTCTGCAAACCATTGTTATCAAGAATTAAACGAGCAGCCTCTGCGCCTGTCATACCTCTTTGTGAATATACTTTGCTGTATTTTGAAAATCTGGAATTTACCATAAATTGTGCATACATTGCAAACAAAAGTGCCGGTATTACATATATAATATAGGTATAATCTATTCCATAATACATAAAACATTATCCTTTCTACAAACCAATAATTACAATAAATTTATAAAGATACTTATATTAGCTTGTCCCCTTTTTTCAGTCTTACACCATTCATATATGCAAAACCGTCAACAAGTCCCTTTCCTTCGGGTTTTACTGATATTAGCTTAATAGCTTTTTCTCCACAGGCAACAACAAGCTCCTTGTTTTCCAAAATTTCGCCTACAGCTCCTGTTTTATCAACAACTTCTGTACTATATACTTTTATTACTTTACCGTTAAATGCTGTAAAATATGCTGTTGGCCAAGGATTTGTGCCTCTTACAAGGTTGTGTATTTCCTGTGCCGATTTATTAAAATCAATGTGACCTGTCTCTTTTGTAAGCATTGGAGCCATTGTAGCTTTATCATGCTCTTGCTCTATACGTGGTGCTGTGCCATCTTCAATAGCTTTAAGTGTCTTTATCAAACAATCTGCACCAATAGGAGCAAGTCTCTCAAATAGCTCACCTGATGTTTCATTTTCACCTATCGGTGTTTCTGATGTCAGTATCATATCACCTGTATCCATACCCTCTGCAAGATACATAGATGTAACACCTGTCACTTTTTCACCGTCAATAACCGACCACTGAATAGGTGCCGAACCTCTGTATTTGGGCAAAAGTGAACCATGTATATTAATACAACCGTATTTTGGCAAATTCAAAATATCTTTTGGCAGTATTCTGCCATAAGCAACAACTACTATTATGTCCGGATTTAGCTCTTTTAATTGATTATATACTATACCATCACGCAATTTTGTAGGTTGCCAAACAGGTATATTGTGCTCTAATGCAAGAGCCTTTATAGGTGTAGGGGAAAGTGTCATTGAACGTCCCTTTGGTTTATCAGGCTGGCTTACTACTGCCAAAACTTCATAATTATTATCTATTAATGCTTTTAAGCACGGTACAGCAAAATCGGGTGTACCCATAAATACAACTTTAATAATTTTCTGCCTCCTCTTGTGTAAGCATTCTGTCCGCTCTATCCTTAAATACATATCCGTCCAAATGGTCATTTTCGTGACAAACCGCACGTGCATATAGCTCGCTTACTTCTTTTTCAAATAGTTTACCGAATCTGTCAAATGCACGAACTTTTACAATGTTTGGTCTTGTCACTTCGCCGAATTGGTCAGGGAAAGAAAGACAACCTTCAAGTCCTGTTTGACTGTCTCTTGTCTCTATAATTTCAGGATTAATAAACTCTGTAATTCCATCACCAACATCTACAATAAATACTCTGCGTAGTATACCCACCTGTACGGCGGCAAGACCTACACCGTTATATGTTCTCATTGTATCTGCCATATCATCAAGTAAATTCCATAGTTTTTCATCAAACTTTTCAACAGGTCTGCTTTTTTTACTTAAAACTTCGTCGCCTTCATACCGCATTTCTCTCTTTGCCATTTTATTATTTCTCCTTATTTTTTCTTTATCATATCGTTTATTTTTTCTATGTGACAAATTTGTTCTCCTCTTATATTACACTATATAAAATATTGATTAAAACATTACGCAATAAGATTATTATAGCATATAGACATTGCTTTTTCAATAAAATAAAATATACTATATATTAACATTTATACTTTTTAAAAAACAAAAAAATCCCCCACAAAAAATGTAAGGGATTCTCTATATAAATTTATATTATTCTGTTACTGTTGTTGTTGAAAATTTTGCTGGATTTAGTTTGATACCAGGGCCCATTGTTGTAGCAACAACGCAAGAACGAACGTATTGACCTTTCGCAGCAGCTGGTTTAGCTTTGATAATAGCATTCATTATTGTATCAAAGTTTTGTTGCAATTTTTCAGCACCAAAGCTTACTTTACCGATTGGGCAGTGAATAATGTTTGTTTTATCCAAACGATATTCAATTTTACCTGCTTTTGCTTCTGTAACAGCACGAGCAACGTCAGGAGTAACTGTACCAGCTTTTGGGTTTGGCATTAGACCACGAGGACCTAGTACTCTGGCAGCACGACCAACAACACCCATCATATCTGGTGAAGCGATAACAACGTCGAACTCCATCCAGTTTTCTTTTAGGATTTTGTCTAGGTACTCTTCTGCACCAACATATTCAGCACCAGCAGCTTTTGCAGCATCAGCTGCGTCATGTTTAGCAAATACAAGTACGCGTACTTTTTTACCTGTACCGTTTGGCAAAACAACAGCACCACGTACTTGTTGGTCAGCGTGACGTGAGTCAACACCCAATTTAACGTGAATTTCTACTGTCTCGTCAAATTTAGCTTTACTTGTTTTTGTACACATATCCATAGCTTCGTTTACTTCGAAGTATGTTTTTCCTTCAAATAGCTTACAGCTATCTACATATTTTTTACCATGTTTCATTTTAAAAATTCTCCTCCTAAATTGATAATACTTACTACACAGTATTACATAATGTGGTAATAAACGGATTTATACCTTTTGGTATTTAGAGCTTTTGCTCTTTTTTTCCTCCCACCGGGAGCGTAAAAGAATTTAGTTAACATAAATTCTTTTTTGTTAATTTTGTCGCTATATGATTTTTATTATAAAAAAATCAATCAACAACCTCAACACCCATACTGCGGCAAGTACCAGCAATCATGCTCATAGCTGTTTCTATGTTTGCTGCATTTAGGTCTGGCATTTTTGTCTCAGCGATTTTCTTGATTTGTTCTTTTGTAATTTTTGCTACTTTTGTTTTATTTGGCACACCTGAACCACTCTCGATACCAATTGCCTTCTTAACAAGAACAGCAGCTGGTGGAGTTTTTGTGATGAATGAAAATGAACGGTCTGCATAAACAGTGATAACAACAGGTATAATCATACCTACATCGTTTTTTGTACGTTCATTGAACTCTTTTGTAAATGCCATTATGTTTACACCATGCTGACCCAGTGCAGGACCAACTGGTGGAGCTGGTGTTGCCTTTCCCGCAGGAATTTGTAATTTTATAAAGCCTACTACTTTTTGAGCCATTATAAGCACCTCCACTAATGATTTTTCATCATATTTAAAATTCTATTATACAATCTTTTTGTTAATATCTATATTCTATATAAATATTAAACATATAGTTAAAATATTAAAAAGTCGTATTTTATATATTGTCAATATCTTTTAAATCCATATCCACAACAGAGTCTCTACCCATCATTGATACAACGATTTTTGCTGTACGTGTACTTAGGTCTATTGATTGTACTTTTCCAATAAACCCTTCAAATGCACCGTGTACAATTTTAACTGAATCGCCTACATCAAATGAGTTTTTAATCTCTACTGTTTCGGTTTCTATACCAAAACGTGCAACTTCTTCATCTTTTAACGGAATGGGCTTTGTACCAGGACCCACGAAACCTGTTACTCCACGTATATTACGTACAATATACCAAGAGTCATCTGTCATTATCATTTTAATAAGGACATAACAAGGGAATAGTTTTCGTTCAATTTTCTTTTCCTTACCGTCCGCAATTTCGATAACTGTTTCGGTAGGAATTTTTACTTCGTGGATCAAATGATTTAGGTGACGGTTTTCTACTGCTGTAATAATAGTATCCGCAACTTTATTCTCATATCCCGAATAAGTATGAATTACATACCATCTTGCTTCTTCTAACATAAAGTGTTCCTCCTACCAAAGCACAATTAAAAAATTATAATCACACATTAATTCTTAACTTATTACAAAAGTTTAAACAATGTGTTTGTTGCTAAGTGGATTATAGAGTCAAGACCCCATATAAATACACCACATACACCCACAAATGCCAGAACAACTAAGGTATTATTAAGGACTTGTTTTTTTGTAGGCCACACAACTTTTTTCATTTCACTCTTTATAGCTCTGAAAGAATGAGCTATACGTGCAAAAAAGCCGGTTTTACCGTCTTTTTTAATATTAGTATTAGCCATTTGGTCCTCCTTATTTTGTTTCTTTATGCTTTGTGTGTTTGCGGCAGAAACGACAATACTTACTCATTTCCAATCTGTCTGGATCGTTTTTCTTGTTTTTTGTTGTGTTGTAATTTCTTTGTTTGCATTCTTCACAAGCTAGTGTTATTTTTACTCGCATCTCGGCACCTCCTGATTTTTTCGGATATTTTTGCCTCCCTCTGAAATTTTGAGTTAATCTATTTTTGCACATATTAAAAGGCACAAAAAATAAACCTCAAGAGAGGTATACTTATATTAGCACATAAAAAGGCTTTAAGTCAAGATTTTTTTGTTTTTTTTCACCTTTTTTATAAATTTTATTAAAATTATCATATACGCAAGTTTTTTATCAGCTTTCTTTTGTTGCTTTTTGCTTTAATATCACCTTTTTTCTCTTTTCTTCAAGAATAAAAAGTACTTTTGTTCTTTTTATTGTTTCATTTTTCTTTTTTCTATGATATAATGTAAAAGGTAGAAAAACATCTGTTTATATTTTTGACAAAATATTTTCTACTTATTATATAGTATTAGAATTAAAATAAGTAAAGCAAAGGATTTTATTATAATTATGAGAATACTTGGAATAGACCCTGGCTACGCAATAGTAGGTTTAGGAGTAATAGACTATATTCCTCACAAATTTAATGTAGTGTACTATGGTGCAATTCTTACCGAGGCAAAAACTCCGTTTGATACACGTCTTGGCGAAATATATACAGATATGATAAACGTAATTGAAAAAACAAAACCCGATATAATCAGTATAGAAAAACTGTTTTTTAATACCAACCAAAAGACAGGTATTGACGTTGCACAGGCACGTGGGGTAATTGTACTTGCGGGACAGCAAAAAGGTATACCCATACACGAATATACACCACTGCAAGTAAAACAAAGTGTTGTAGGTTATGGCAGAGCCGAAAAACATCAAGTAATGGAGATGACAAAACAAATTCTTCATTTAAAAACTATGCCAAAACCCGATGATACAGCCGATGCACTCGCTCTTGCAATATGCCACGCACATACTCAATCATCACAACTAAATTATTTAAACAAACTTAATCTAATAAACAAACAATAATTAATATATAGGAGACTTTTTAATATGCTATACAGTTTAACAGGCAGTTTAATTCTTATTGATAACGAATTTGCGGTAATAGATGTAAATGGCGTTGGATATAGGTGCCTTACAAGTACAAATTCACTTTCCCAACTGCCCAAAATAGGCTCAAAGGTTACTTTCTATACATACCTACACTTTAAGCAAGATGCTCTTGCACTATTTGGATTTACTACACAAAACGAACTTAATTTATTCAAAAAATTAATATCAGTATCCGGCGTAGGGCCAAAAGCCGCACTTTCTTTACTTTCTGGAGTCCCGACCGACAGACTTATGATGTCGATAATGGCAGGTGATGAAAAAGCGCTAAAAGTCCCCGGAGTAGGTGCAAAAACAGCACAAAGAATAATACTTGAACTTAAAGATAAAATTTCAGGCGGTGAACTAAACACAAGCTTAACAGGTGTCACCATACCTGATATTGCACAAAATACTACTGATTTTTCGGCACAGAGCGAAGCCATCTCCGCTCTTGTTTCTTTGGGATACAACCAAACCGATGCGGCTGTTGTAATATCAAAGCTTGATACAAGCCTATCAGCCGAAGATATGATAAAACAAGGACTTAAAAAACTGGCTAAGTTATAAGTGAGAGGGTTAATATATGAGTTTATTCGATAGTGAAATGGATTTTGAAAACAGAATAGTTACTCCCGAATTTACAAATGAAGAACGGGATAACGAAAATAAATTGCGTCCGAAAACACTTGACGAATATGTCGGACAAAAAAAGGCAAAAGAAAATCTTAAAATATTTATGGAGGCTGCAAAGCTACGCCATGAGGCTCTTGACCACGTTTTGCTATACGGCCCACCGGGACTAGGCAAAACCACACTTTCAACAATTATCGCATCTGAAATGGGAGTAAATATCCGTATAACCTCAGGCCCCGCAATCGAAAAGCCAGGAGACCTAGCCGCACTGCTCACCAATTTACAGGAAAACGATATTTTGTTTATTGACGAAATACATAGACTTAACCGATCCGTTGAAGAAGTACTTTATCCCGCTATGGAAGATAACGCACTCGATATTGTGCTCGGCAAAGGACCTTCGGCAAGAAGTATACGTATAGATTTACCTCACTTCACACTAATAGGAGCAACCACTCGTGCAGGACAGCTTTCTTCCCCACTTCGTGACCGTTTCGGTGTCATTATGCGTTTGGAACTCTACACTGTCGAGGAACTTTCTCAAATTATCAAACGCAGTGCAAATATTCTTGAAATTCCATGTACCGATGAAGGAGCAACAGAGCTTGCCAGACGCAGTCGCGGTACACCACGTATCGCAAACCGTTTTTTAAAGCGAGTACGAGACTTTGCAATGGTTTGCGGCAATGGCGAAATAGACAAAGAGACATCGGCAAATGCACTAGAAAGACTTGAAGTTGACTACATGGGACTTGATAATATAGATAGACTGATACTAAAAACAATAATAACAAGCTATGCAGGCGGACCTGTCGGACTTGATACACTTGCCGCCGCAGTCGGTGAGGAAAGTGTAACTATTGAGGACGTATATGAACCGTATCTAATGCAAATAGGTTTTTTAAGCAGAACAGCACGTGGCAGATGTGTAACAAATCTTGCGTATACACATCTTGGTATCCAAAATCCAACACAAAGCGATAATATACAAATGTCACTATAATACAAAAGATTAGGAGAAAATATGCTAACAGGAATTTTTGACAGTCACGCACACTATGATGATGCGCGTTTCAATGAAGATAGAGACGAACTTTTATTATCTATGAAAGAAAACGGTATAGATAATATTATGAATATCGGTGCTGACCTACCAACATCGGAAAAAGCACTGAAACTTGCTGAAAAATATGACTTTATATACTGCTCGGTAGGTGTTCACCCGGAGGCTGCAAATCGCACACCCGACAATTTTATATATAATATACGAGAAATGGCAAAAAACAAAAAAGTTAAAGCAATTGGTGAAATAGGACTGGATTATCACTATGAAGGCTACTCGGCAGAGAAGCAACAAGAAATTTTCACAAAACAACTTATACTTGCCGAAGAACTGAATTTACCTGTAATAATTCACAACAGAGATGCACATGCCGACACAATGCACATACTGAAACAGCATAATGTAAAAGGTGTTGTACATTGTTTCAGCGGTTCAGCCGAAATGGCAAAAGAACTTGTAAAAATGGGTTTTTATATAGGATTTACAGGTGTAATTACATTCAAAAACGCAAGACGGGCAGTAGAGGCAGTGGAGGCAATACCGCTAGATAGACTTCTTGTTGAAACTGACTGTCCATATATGGCACCCGAACCAAACAGGGGTAAACGTTGCGATAGTACAATGCTCACATATATTATTACAAAAATGGCAGAAATTAAAAATATATCTCCCAAAGAAATGACAAAAATTTCATCTGAAAATACACATAAAATATTTAATATATAAATAATATAACAAAGCTGATATATTACAGGTAATCTAAAATCTGTAATATATCAGCTTTGTTTTTATATTAATATTTATTATTAATAAGCCATTTTTTCTTCCAAGTATTTAAGAAGATCATTAATAGCTATTCTTTCTTGTTTCATAGAGTCTCTTTCACGAACTGTTACACAACCGTCTGTTTCTGACTCAAAGTCATAAGTAATACAGAATGGAGTACCTATTTCGTCTTGTCTGCGGTAACGTTTGCCAATAGCGCCTGCCTCATCATAATCAACATTAAAGTGTTTAGCAAGATCGGCGAATACTTTTGCAGCACCCTCTGAAAGTTTTTTGGATAGTGGCAAAACAGCCGCTTTTATAGGAGCAAGTGCAGGGTGTAGACGCAGTACAGTTCTAATGTCTCCACCTTCAAGTTCTTCTTCATCATAAGCTTCACACAGAAAAGCAAGAGCAACTCTGTCTGCACCAAGTGATGGCTCTATTACATAAGGAATATATTTTTCGTTTGTCTCAGGATCAAAGTATTCCATGCTCTTTGTTGAATGTGTTTGATGCTGTGTTAAGTCATAGTTTGTTCTGTCAGCTATTCCCCATAGTTCACCCCAACCAAATGGGAATAAGAACTCGATATCTGTTGTAGCTTTTGAGTAGAAACATAGTTCCTCAGGTTTGTGGTCACGAAGTTGCATATGTTCTTTTTTCATACCCAAGTTTAGCAGCCAATCTATGCAGTATTGTCTCCAATATGCAAACCATTCCAGGTCTGTATCAGGTTTACAGAAAAATTCAAGTTCCATTTGCTCGAATTCTCTTGTGCGGAATACAAAGTTACCCGGTGTAATCTCATTACGGAAAGATTTACCTACTTGTGCAATACCGAAAGGTACTTTTTTGCGTGATGTTCTTTGTACATTTTGGAAATTTACAAATATACCTTGTGCTGTTTCCGGGCGAAGATAAATTTCACTCTTTGCGTCTTCTGTAACACCTTGGAAAGTTTTAAACATAAGGTTAAATTTACGAATATCTGTAAAGTTTTCACTGCCACAGTTTGGACATTTAATGTGATTTTCTTTTATAAAATCAATCATTTGTTCATTTGACCAACCATCAGCAGGCTCACCTGTAAAGTCTTCTATCAATTTATCTGCTCTGTGACGGGTTTTACAATCTTTACAATCCATCAGAGGATCTGAAAAGCCGCCTAGGTGACCTGATGCTACCCATACTTGTGGATTCATAAGGATTGCACAGTCAAGACCAACATTGTGTGGGCTTTCTTGCACAAATTTTTTCCACCATGCTTTTTTAACATTGTTTTTGTATTCAACACCAAGTGGGCCGTAATCCCATGTATTCGACAGACCACCGTAGATTTCAGAACCTGAATATACAAAACCACGATTTTTGCAAAGAGCAACTATTTTTTCCATTGTTTTATCTGTATGATTCATTAAAATAATCTCCTATTCCTCGCAATGCGAAAATTATACAGTTTTTGGTGTTTCTGAAAACAAAGAAATTTAAGAATTTTTCGCAAGGAATGTTCAGTTACAAGACAAAAAATGCAGTAAATGTCATCAATTGCAGAAAAATACGAACATTTCAACTTTACAGAAAGCCCCTATTCTTTAATCAAATTAATAATTACATAATTTACTTTATATTCTACCTTTTGTAACAATATATGTCAATAGCGACAATTATTAAAAACATTATTCATACATATTAAAATTTAGGTTTCTAAATAATATTATTATATATTAAAATCCGATTTTTTTGGCAAATACTACAATTATTATAATAATAGTATAAATTTTATTGAAATATTATGATATATAATATATACTGTTATTATATATATATTCTTTGTTTTTATTTAAAATATTTCGAAAGGACACAAGATAATGCAAAAACTATTCAAAAAAATAACTGTACAGAAAAAACTTGTTATATCTATGAGCATAATGTTATTACTTTTAATGATAATCTCCGCAACATCAATGCTTACTTCACGATATCTTATTGCAACAATGGAAAAATACTATATAAATGTAAATCAAAATATAACTATTATTGACAGAATAAAGTTTAATTCCAATATTATAGGCAACAACCTTTTAAACAAATCGACTTTCAATGATAAAACAATAGTTCAAATTACAAATGATGCTGACTTTATAATAGAAAATTATCCAAAGAACAAAATAACTTTATCTTTACGAAATGCTGTTGACGATTTTATAAACTCATATAACTCTGTAAGCAAACTTATAAATTCCAACGAAAAAGAAAAAGCTATTGCAGAATACAATATTAATTATAATAGTTACTTAAAAAAATTAAATGATGTCTTGGATACTTGCTCACAAACTTTACAAGATAATGTAAATACTTTTTCCGCAAAAATACACAATATTAAATTTATAATCTCAACAATTTTCATAACTCTTACAATAGTTTCTATATTAGTGGCAATTTATCTTATCACCATGATTAATAAAAGTATAGTTGACCCTATAAAAAACATACTGGATACAACAGAGAATATGGCAATCGGCAATTTTGCAATAAATATTTCCGTTGATACCGATTTTGATACAAAAGATGAAATTATAGAAACATCAAGAACATTTATCAAAATGACAAATAATATTAAAAGTATTATTGCATCTATGTCAAATGCACTTGCACAAATGGCAAACAGCAACTTTGATATAGAACTTCAAAACACAGAAAAATTTGTCGGCGAATATAAGAAATTAAGTATTGCCTTGAATAGCATCATACAAAATCAAAGTAAAACTATTGCACAAATAAAAGATTTATCAAGTAATGTAACAGACACAGCACAAAGACTTAATGATAACGCCGTCACTCTTATAGACAATACATATCAACAATCAAATTCTGTTGAAGATATCAGTAACAACATAAAAAATATTAAAGATGATGTAATAAACAATACAGAAAATGCCAAAAACGCATCTAAACTTGCTCATAAAGGAATGGAAAAAATCCTTTCAAGCTATGATGATATAATGAATATGGTTAAAGCAATGCAAAATATCTCCGAAAAATCAAAAAGTATTGCAAAAATTATAAAATCTATTGATGATATAGCATTTCAGACAAATATACTTGCGCTAAATGCAGCAATCGAGGCATCACGGGCAGGAGAAGCCGGCAAAGGATTTTCAGTAGTTTCCGAAGAAGTCCGCCAACTTGCGCAACTATCGGCAAATGAAGCTACAAATATAAACAAACTTGTAATAGACTCTATGCAAGCAGTTGATAATGGTTCTGAATTTGTAAATGTTACATCGGAATCTATACTAAGCACCGCAGAAATAATGAAAACTCTTGTTTCACACATAGACGAAATAACAGACGCATCAATAAAACAAGCTGATGCAATCAAAAACATTGACAGTGCTGTTATAAATTTGAGCTGTGTTATGGATAATAATATGAAAACATCTGCAAACAATACAGACAACAGTCAAATATTATCAAACAAAGCTGACTTACTTGATTCTATGATATCCGGCTATAAAGTAAAAGCAAACAACAGCTACACTGATAGAATTATTGATACTTCCGATAATTTTGACTTTAATATTATTTATAATGATTATTATGATATTGCAGACAGTGAAGAAATTGCAGAAATCAATACAGAAGAAAGTACTTTAACAGAAGATATTGATAATATATTTGAAAGCGGAAAATACACACTAAACGCTATTTTTGAAAATGATATTTTTTTGGTAAGCGATGATGTTTATTCTGAAAATGAAAATCTTACAGAAAATATCAGTAACTTTGTAAATAATAAATATTCCGACGAAACTACTAAAAATAATAAAGACAATATTATTTATGAAGATACCAATGATATAAACACATCAATAGACAATAATACTAATAACATTCCGTATTCGGATAGCGATGAAAATAATATTGATACACAAAACAAAATTGACAGCGACAGTGAAAATATTATCAACAATTATGATGCGTTTGAGGAAACTTTGGACACAGAAGACACACAAAAAATTGAAAATTCCACAGAAACAAATGACGATGCCGACATCTTACTAAAAGAAGAAATAAAATATTTGGAAGAAAAAAACTTGTTAGATAGTGATGAATAATTAAAAAATCCTCCTCTTTTTATACAAAAGAGGAGGTCAGCTTTTTAAAAAATATAAGTGTACTATTAATAAATTGACAAAATCATAAAATCTTTACTCAATTTTTTTAAAAAACTGAGTTTCTTATGTAGCACCTAAGACGTTTTTCGCTGAAAACGAAATACCAATAGCCGTACAAAAGCATTTTTCAAAGTGAATTTTGCCTTTTAAAACAAAATAGAAAACTTCTTGTGATAAAAAAATTTCTGAAATTAAACTCTTTGTACAATTTTTTATTTTAATATACTTATCAACAATCTATTCTCATATTTTC
>JAHHTR010000089.1 GCA_020024515.1 Angelakisella sp. | reverse complement strand
GGATACAGTTGCCTCAAAAATTTATATTAATAAATGTTATCTTTGTCACTTATTTATTTCAAATCTTAATATAAATTTTTCGGATTATGTATGTAATGAAAGAATTAATCTGGCAAAAAAACTTCTTGCAAACAAAAACTTTTCAATAGAATTAATATCACAAAAATGTGGCTTTTCATCATCTTCATATTTTTCAAGAGTCTTTAAAAAAATAACAAATATCTCTCCCAGCCAATATCGCAAAATTATTCTAAAAAACAATTCTACGTAATGTACTGTTGTTTTTATTTGTTAAACAATGTATTTATCTCATGACAGCCCCTTATTTAATTTGTACTTATCAAGTAACACTAAACAATAATAAACACCTGTTATACTAACACTTCTTCTATTTATTACTATGTAAAAGTACATTAATTGTTATTGGTTTAATAAATTCTATACACTGTACATTCTTTCAAATGCTGCTTCAAATAATGGTCTTTGGAGATGTTAAATTTAAACGAAAATATCATTTACCTTCGTTACCTAAAATACTACCCATATAAACGGAAACTTTGGCATTGTTAATAAACCACTCTTCCATTTGTTTTTCAGTTAAATATGTTTACGTATAATCAACCTACATCCGATATGCACCTTCTTGTTGAAGAATATGTAACTTCGAAAAATACTTTTCAAAATATGTTTGATAAATAATTCGTTATATCAATTTATTTTTTAAATTCTTCATACCAATCATCAAATTATGACACAAAATATTACCAATCATACATATTTTGTTTCAAATACCACATAGTATTGATGCTTCTGCTTTGTAGTTCTAAACTATATATGTACTGTTCTTTCATTTTTAAGATCTCCTCATAATATTTTTTGTTATTTTACAGAATTTAACTTTATTTTATTACAATTGGTTATTTCCCCATAAGATATAACAAATAGCTTTTATATGCAACAAACAGACTGCCATATAGTAAAATCTACTATACGGCAGTCTGTTTTGTACTTAAATATATTAATTAAGAGAGAAGTGAAATATTAAACATTATTCAGATAATATTTCTAATCTATCATAATTAGTAATAATAAATTACAGAATTAAAGTATTAACCTTTGACAGCACCTGCTGTCATTCCATTAACAATATGCTTTACAAGGCAGAAATATAAAATTACTATGGGTATAGCAATAAACACTGCACCTGCCGCAAATCTTGCAAAGTATGTCTCGGGCAAATTAAATAAACCAACTGCAACAGTCCACATATTGCGATCTTTTAATAGAAGTTTTGGAAGCAGTACATCACTCCAAGGCCATGCAAACTGTGTAAGCATAGTATAAACTATCATAGGTTTGCTTATTGGTAAAGTAATTTTTAAAAACACTTCCAAATTAGTTGCTCCATCAAGTCTTGCCGCTTCAAAAATTGTATTTGATATAGAATCAAAATATCCTTTTTGTACCATATAGCTTATCGGTGTGGTAGCCGCATAAAAGAAAATTAATGATTCCAGTCTATCAATTAAACCTAACTGAGTCATAATAATATATATAGCTGTCATACCCATAAAACCCGGAAACATACCCAAAACAAGTGTTGTCTTCTTAATTGTATCTCTACCTTTAAATCGAAATCTTGACATAACATAAGCTGTCAAAAGAACTAAAATACTACCAATTATACTACTGCAAGTTGCCACATACAAAGTATTAAAAAACCAAGTTTTGTATGGATACAGTCCATTTACATCATCTGTAAATAAATCTATAAAAGTCTGTAAACTGTATTCATTTGGAAAAAAACCTTTAAAGTCATACAAACTACCTGTTTTAGAAAAAGACGCAAGAATTATCCACAAACAAGGAAACAAAAATATAACTGCCATAATAATCAGTACTGTATATGTAAGTATATTATCTATTGTCCTTGATAAATTCAGTTTATTTTTTTTCATTGATAAGTATCCTCCTCTTTAAAAGCTGCGGAGCGAACATAAACTGCCAATGAAAGTACTGCTGTAATTATAAAAATAACCAGACTTATGGCTGCACCAATAGAATAATAATTATTATTTACAGATAATTTATATAGCCAGTTAATCAATAAATCAGTATCACTTGCAAGGAAATAATCGGCATAGTTTGAAATAACACCATCTCGCAGGAAGAAGAAAATACCAAAGTTATTGAAATTTCCGACAAATTGTCCGATAAGTACAGGTGTAGTCGAGAAAATAACAAATGGTAATGTAATACTTCTAAACTGTTTAAATGACGATGCTCCATCAAGTGACGCCGCTTCGTAAAGGTCTGTATTGATATTTGTCAGTATGCCTGTAACCATAAGCATTATGGAAGGTGTAGTTATCCACGCATTTACAAGTAAACCTATACTTCTTGCCCACCACTTTGCAGATGCGTCATTAGTCAAAAAGAAAATTCGCATCATACCCATTTGGTCTAGGTAGTAGTTGATAGGACCACTTTGCGAAAACATAAATTTAAAACCAACCATAGTAATAAAACCCGGTACAGCATAAGCCAGTATAGGAAAAGCTCTCCAAAATTTTGAACCTCTAACATTTTTCTTATTTAATAATAGCGCCATACCTAAACCAATAATAAAATTTATTGCAGTAGATAATAATGCCCATATAATATTCCAATTTAGAATTTTTATAAATGTACTGCTTATTTTACTCAAACTTGAAATTTTTTTCCACGCAGAAAATGACCAATTTGCAAGTTTTGGATAAACTACATCACCACCAAGATCCGTAAATGCTATCATTATCATAAAAACAATAGGTAAAATTGAAAATATTGTTACACTGACAATAGGAATTACAAGTGCTGTTTTATAGAAATTACCATCAACTGCATTTTTAATTGTTTCTTTAAAATTGCGTACAGGGTTACCTTTTTGCACTTCTCTCAAAGTAAATGTAATGTCCTTTACATTACTTATATAGATAACTATTGTAAGTATTAAAATAAAAATTGCAAATAAACCCAAAATTAACATTGTTAATGAGTTGTCACCGGGAATACCCAACCACAAATTTTCTTCATTTGTACCCAAAGTAAAAAATCCAACTAAATCATTAAATCCTCTGACAATAAAATATGTGAGTAATCCGCTGAATAAGCTAAGATATAGTAATCCCTTAATAATCTGACCACAAAAAAGCTGTCCAAGTCCCATAACTAACATAGATAACTTTACTTGCCAAGGACTCCAGCGAAGAAACTCAATACTATTTTGAAATTTCTTTTTCATATATATCTCCTTAGGACAGTGTCTCTATTGCATCACGAATTTGTGTTACCAATTTATCTAGACCTGCTTTTATTTGCTCATCTGTCTCATACATTCTTTTTTCACCACGTTTTGCCCTAAATGGGTCTGTTGATAAGTCTACTAAGAATGAGTCCGTTGGCGTCCATATTTGTCCAATTTCATTTATTGCAGGCATAATACTGATATATCCACCATCTAGATTATCAAACATAATACCAACTGTTTTATCTGTTTTTGCAACTTCTTTTGCAACATCTTCCCTAACAGGTGTTACTTGCATCATTTGATTACGAAGAAGTGTTTGTTCATAAGATGTAGCAAATTCTACAAAAGCCAGTGACGCATTTGGAATTTTTGTATATGCAGATATACCATAACCATTAACCCCACCCATCATTGTTGGCTTAATTGTCAACTTATCCATATCTGTAATAGTATCCTGCCATTTGTCAGCAGTTAAATTTGCACTTATAGGAAGTCTTGGAACACTTACCATCTTTAAATCCGCCTTTGCTTCTTCCTCTGTCCATTTTCCTGTTGATACCATTGAACGGATAAACATACTTGAAACATCAGGTGTACTAATAGTAGCCAGCATTGTACCATCTGCCAAATATTGATAACAAGCAGATGAAAATGTATTATCAAGTATTTCAGTATTATCCATTTGTTCTGCCCATTGTTGTATCAGTTTTGCACCCTTATAGGCATCACCTTTATTTAATCCTATATCTTTTGGATTTGTTCCATTATCACCAAAAATATATGCTCCATAGCTCATTAAATAGCCACTCATAAAATATGTATTTACTGTTTCATCAAGATATCCATACTTTGTAGGTTTACCACCTTTTTTTGCTTCTTCTGAATAGGCATACAGTGCTGTATATGTCTCAAAAAAGTCCGGAACATCATTTTTATTAATATCCCATTCTGTTTTCCAATTTTCAGGAAGTTTTGACTCAATATAGTAAAGCATACCTGATTGAACATTTAGAGGTATACCGCAATAAAATGTTTCACCATTCACTTTTTTGGAATAAGCATTCCACGCACTTTCCGGAATTTGTTTGAAAATATCCATTTTTTCTACCGGAAGGGGTAGTATATGTTGTTTATCAGCATATTTCATAAGTATATCATTTGCTTGATACCAAACATCGGGACCATAGCCGTAAGGACCATCTGTTGCAAGATCTGAATATTGGTCAACATTCATTCTTTCAGCTGATATTCCTTTATCTTTATATGCTTCGTTAAAAGCATTTATTAATTTATCCACATAACCCAGCTCAATAGCCGTATCATTTTCAAGAACTTTTATAACAGCACCCTGTTCAAGTTCGCCATTGAATTTTGACATAACTTGATCATACATATTTATACTGTTTCCATTTGAAACAACATTATTGGAAATATCTTTACTATTACAACCAGTAAACATTGAAAGCGCCATACTTAATGCTAACAATATTGATATACTTTTTTTCATTTTTATGTTCTCCCATTCTTTATTATTTTATAATTTCAAAACCAAATGGTGCTATGCCTGATTTTATATTTTCGGTTGCATTTATTTTAAGCACCACTGCTTGTTCTTCACAACTACGTGTGATTGTAACAATTCCGTCATTTTCTATAATATTAAAACTACCGTGAGACAAAGCAGGCTCTTTTTTTAGTCTCATAAGTTTTTTAATTAACGTATGTGATTCTATATCCCAATTATCTTTATCCCAATTAAAACATCTACGACAATCAGGGTCATATCCACCCTCTGTACCTATTTCGTCAGCATAATAGACACAAGGTATACCGGGATAAAAGAACATAATAGCCATAGCTGTCCGTAAACGATTAGTGTCACCATCTACACGTGACAGAAATCGGTCTGTATCATGTGTTCCCAAAAGATTTAACATCTTGTAAATTGTTGCAATGTTATATGTATTATAAAGTTTTACAAGTCGATCTCTGAATGTAACCGAATCAATAGTTTTGAATGCCAGTAAATCAAGACAAGCTTTTGTCAATGGGTAATTCATTGTTCCGTCATACTCATCACCATTTAAATATCTTACAGGGCGGTGCCAATCTTCACCTATAATTATAGCATCAGGATTTTGTTCTGTTACTGCTTCTCTGAAACAGCGAAGAAACTTATGAGAAATTTCATCTGATACATCAAGTCGCCAACCGTCTACACTATATTCTTTCATCCATTTAACAGCCACTTTTGAAAAATATTCTATAACTTGTGAATTTCCTGTATTAAGCTTAGGCATATATTTTACACTGCCAAAAGTACGGTATGTACCGTCTTCGTTCCAAAAAAACCAATCATAATATTTTGAATTTTTTCCGTTTTTTTGTGCATCTGTAAAAATAGGATTTTCCCAAGAACAATGATTAAATACACCGTCCAGCATAATTTTTATTCCTCTGCTGTGTGCATTATCAACAAGTTTTTTTAGCGCTTCATTTCCACCAAAGGCAGAATCAACATTTTCATAGTCTGTAATATCATATTTATGATTACTTGGCGAACAAAATATAGGTGTCATATATATTAAATTTACACCTAAATCTTCAAGATAATCCAACTTTTCACAAATACCTGTAAGGTCACCTCCATAGAAACTTGTCGGAGTTGGTATTTCTCCCCATTTGGCTGTTATATAGTCGGTATTTTTATCTGATTTCCCAACAAAAAAGCGTTCTGGGAAAATTTGATAACAAACAGCCGTTTTTACCCATTCAGGAACATTTACAATATCGCAAGAAAATTGTGACACATACTGAAAGAAATTTAAATAAGCATAATCATGATTATATATTTCTGATAGACCTTCTTCTGAAAAGTATCTTTTTATACTGTCATTACATTCAAGTTCAAAAATATATGCAAAACGAGTATCGGTTAGCGGAACAGAAACATTATAATATTCCAATTCAGAATCGACGTGTGTAAGACTCATTTGTGCTTCATCTCTAAAACGAAACCACATATTCTTATCACAATTATACACTAATTTCGCTGACTTTATAAGTCCACGTTGTACCCTGAGACGTATGTGCATTTCGTTATCCAATGGACAAGCATCAACTGTTCCGTCTATATGATTAATTGATAAATTTAACATTTTTTACCTCTCTTGACAGTTATTTTTATATATGTTAATATTAAGTTTATGAAAAAAAAATATACAATGAAAGACATAGCAAAGGATTGTGGTGTTTCTGTTGCCACAGTCTCATATGTCCTTAACGATGTACCAAATCAGTCCATAAGCGCAGAAACAAAAAAGCGAATCTTACAGGTTGCCAATATGGTTGGTTATGTTTGCAGTGCCACAGCCAGAGCTTTGGCAACAGGTAAAACAAACAATATTGGAGTATATGTTCCGCTGATTGAGAACAGTACCATAAAGTTAAGATTGCTCCAAGCCTTAGCGGAGGAGGCCGAAAAGGCTGGATATAGTTTGCTTTTGCTCACTGATAGCTGTTTAAAAAAACAATCTACAAATATAGATGCTATTTTTGCAATTGATATATCACAAGAAGATTTTAAAATTATTGGAGACAATAATTACATACCGATTTTTTGCATTGAAGGTCAAATATGTGATGATTTATTTTATAGTTTTACATTTGACAGCAAAGCAATTTATAACAGAGCATTGCAACAAAGCAAATGTTCAAAAGTAATTTTAGTATGTGATAATATTCAAAGTATAGATTATAAAAATTATCTTAAAACTTGCTATGATGAGATTATTGATTTTGAAACAGCAAATACCCAAAATTTTGATAATGATACTGTACTTTTGCTTACCCATTTTTTTAATGTTTCAAATAAATCTTTTTTACTTGGCAGTGAGTCTTTCCCACTACCTTATGATATATATGCAAAGAAAGTAATCTCAATAGCTATTGAAACCATTAACAGAGATGAACCACAAAAAAGTCATCATATCAGAATTTCATAATTTATACTGTGTGTCATAAGATTTATTTCTTATGACACACTATTTATTTTACGGTAACAATACCTGTTTTTGGGTCAAGTGTAATTGTATATGTACCAACATCAACATTAAAATTTGATTTATTTGTATCTCCAAACCACTTATCGTTAGGTACTTTTCCGGTAGCACCGTAAGCTACTTTAAATCCGACTTTATTTGTATTTTTGTCTACATCTTCATTTGTAAATGTAACGGTTTTTTCATACAAACCATTTTTTTCTTCCATTTTGTAGTTTGTATTTTGTATATTTGCATCTGCTGCCCAGCCACCATTACCGCAACTTCCTACAATATAATAAGCAGGTTCTTCCACAAGAATATTACCTTTCATAACAGGTTTACCATCTACTATTTCAAGTTCAATAAAGAACATATAGTGACCTTTATCAAGTTTTATATTCTTGGTGTTGTTTTCACTGCTGTACCAGTCTTCTGTTGCAACATTTTTTATTCCAAATTCTCCGCCATTTTCAGGAACATCAGCTTCCACATACCACACAAAATCATCACCGTTACGAATCATATCTTGACCTTTCCAATCGTTAAAAGAAGCCCATAATTTCATATCATAAACTATTTCATTCAGTTTATCTGCCTTACCTAATTTTTCGTATGAAAGAGTAGAAAGTGACAATGTTTCTGCATCTGTTTTTAGAATCAAACGATATTTACCGTCTTCTTTAACTTCAATATTGGCACCTGACGAAAATAAATTTTCGCCACCCTGCAATGCACTATCCTTTGATTTATCAGCCAAATGTGAAGCATCTATACTGTTTTCTTTATCCCAATTATAGCCCTCACCAATAACAGCAATTTTGAAAGCATCACCTTTGTATAAATTTACATCAATAGAAAATGTATTAAATTCACCATCTGCTGATTTTAGCAAAAAGTTATCTTGTGGCCATATCTTTCCCCATGCGTTTTCGGGATAACCACGTAAAGCACCTGCAAGCATCCATTTACGTGTATCTTGAACACTTGATTGCCATGCAACAAACACAGCCGTATCTTGTATAATTGGCATATTTTTATCAAAAGGAACCATTAAAGCCGGTGTCGCATAGTACCCTTCAATCAAATAACCATCTTTTGTTAATTTTGGAATAGTAACAGTATCACCATTATTTACATTAACTTCTTTTAAAACAGTTTTTCCGTCACCATCATAAAAAGTTACTTTGAAAGTCACAGTATCTATATTATTTGTTTTATTTGCACATGCTGAAGCAAAAATCATTGTCAATGCAACTAAACAAATTAACATAACTTTAATTATATTTTTCTTCATTATATACCCTCCCAATAAATTTAAATCTATAAATCATTTAC
>JAHHTR010000088.1 GCA_020024515.1 Angelakisella sp. | reverse complement strand
CCCTTGCCGCATTTTTTAGACTTTCCCTCAATGGGGGAAAATCGGTGGTAAGTCTACGAGATGAATTGGAACATGTCAAACAATATTTATTGATTCAAAAAGAACGGTATGGCAGTAAATTTGACTATTCTTTCAGCATTGATGAAAGAACACTGAGATGTCCAGTGCCTAAGATCATATTGCAGCCAATTGTGGAAAATGCAATCTATCATGGTATTAAGCCTATGGATACTGATGGACAGATTGATATTAAAGCAGAGATGAGAGATTCTTTTTTGATCCTGACCGTTTCTGATAATGGAGTTGGATTTGATGCTGCAAACAATTTTAATACTATCAAAAAAGCATCAGGCGGTGTGGGACTGAAAAATATTGAAAAACGAATCAAACTTTTTTATGGAGAAAATACAGCCCTGCACATTCACTCTACCGATCAGGGGACGCAGGTTCAGCTGCAATTAGATATCAGCAATATACAAAAAGAGCAAAAGGATCTTTTCTAATTTCCTTTTTTCTGTATATGCCTAATTTATCAGCCGCACATAGATATTTATTGTGTGCGGCTGATAAATATTGGTGTCGAAAAGGCATGAAAAAAACCATTTGAACTGGGGGTAAGAAAAAATACTTATAGTAAAAAAAGATAATCTTCTTATGATAAAATGCAAATGGTCTGGCAACCGAAATAAAAATCATAGGAGGATAAGTCATGAAAGACATAAATAGTTTATCACATTCAAGTTGGAGATGCAAATATCATATAGTATTTGCACCAAAATACAGACGAGAAGCAATATATGGAGAAATAAAAAAAGATATAGGAAAAATATTAAGAGAATTATGTGAAAGAAAAAAAGTAGAAATAATAGAAGCAGAGTGTTGTAAAGACCATATACATATGCTTGTATCAATACCACCATATTTGAGTGTATCACAGTTTATGGGATATTTAAAGAGTAAAAGCAGTTTGATGAAATTTGACAGACATGCAAATTTAAAATATAAATATGGAAACAGACATTTTTGGTGTAGAGGATATTTTGTAGATACAGTAGGAAAGTATGAAACTGCAATAACTGAAAATTCTTGTTGATGAACCGGATTTTGAATGGCTGATGATTGATGCAAGCCATTACAAGATGCATCCACATGCTTGTGGTGCAAAAGGTGGCAATCAGGATATGAGCCGCACAAAAGGGGGCTCAATACAAAAATTCACCTTGTCGTGGATGCAAATGGTATGCCGGTCAGAGTACTTATCACAGAGGGTACCCAAACTGATTGCAAGGAAGCTATTCACCTGATTGAAGGAATATTCTCAGAAAGCCTGTTGGCTGACCGGGGATATGACACCAATCAGATCCATGTCTATGCCACTGGCACAGGCATGAATGTTGTCATTCCCGCCAAGCGAAATCGTAAAGAACAGCGGGATTACGACCGTTATCTGTATCGACTGCGGCATTTGGTGGAGAATGCTTTTTTACATCTGAAGCGTTGGTGGGTTATTGCCACACGATATGCCAAAAATACAGCATCATTTCTGGCAGCAGTGCATATTCGTTGTATTGCTATTTAGCAGGAATATTGGCTACATCTTTTATTGGATGCGATTCAAAGACAGAATCGAAAGGAACAGCAGGTGGAAAAGTTAATGTAGAAATTATCGGTGTTCAAGGAGAAGGTTTTACTCCATTTGAAAATTGTGAATCGCTTAAAGAAATTGAAACTAAATCAAATTTATCAATCAAATGGATAGATTGGTCATAGCTTGTTCAAAAAAACAAACTTAATTTGACACTTAACAGAGGTCAACTTCCTGATGCTTTTTATGGTTCATGGAGTATTTTGAAAACAAGTGATTTAATAAAACATGGAACTGATGGACTGTTTTTAGATTTAACACCATATATTACAAAAGAGATTATGCCTAATTTTACAAATATATTGGAAAATGTACTTGGATTGCGTTAAGCAATAACTGCTTCTTCGGGAGAAATATGGGGACTGCCTGTACTTGATATGATGGATTTACCAAAAACAAATGATACACTTGTAATAAATACAGAGTGGCTTAAAAAAGTTGGTAAAGAAATGCCTACAACTGATGCATATTGCATATAAAGAATATTTAACATATATGAATAAGTTATATGTAGATGGCTTGGTTGATCCTGAATCATTTACAATGAGTTCACCTGCTTATCAAGCAAAAACAACAACTCTTGAACCTGTTGCAGGTGTTATATCAATTTATGCGGCAAGCTTTGCAAATGATGCAATTCCGGGTAATGATCCAACGAAATCCGGTGTTTACCAACATGTTTCACCGTTAAAAGGTAATAATGGTGTTGAACCTGTTTGGTTACTTGCACAAACTGCATTAAATGGTAATATTGGTTTTGTTGTAAGTGCAAAAACAAAGCATGGCGAAGAACTATGCCGTTGGATTGATATGCAATATGATCAGTTAGTAAGTTTGCAAGCAAGATATGGTAAAATAGGTGTTCATATTAAAGATGAAGGAAATAATAAATTTTCTGTTATGAAGAAATCGGATGGTTCATCTTATAACCAAGTAGAGAAATCAGCCAGCACTCCTGTCAAATATGGTGTAGCATTTATTTATCCGGAACAATTTGAAATTATTAAAGATAAAAATGTACAAAATGAAAAAGCAGCTGATGAAATATATTCCCCATATTTAGCAAAAGAATATCATGATGTATCTATTATGAAAACTTCTGAAGAAGCTGAAGAACTTTCATATATCACTTCTGATTTATTGTTGTATGTTAACCAAATGACAGCAGATTTTATAACAAAAGGTAATATTGATGCAAGATGGAATGATTATCTTGCAAATCTAAAAAAATTGAAACTAGAAAAATATTTGGAAATATATGAAGGCATAGGAGCTCATGGAAAATAAAAATCTATAATTAATAGCAATGTATAAAACCGATGCTTGCATTAATATTATATAAAATTGAAACATCTGGAGTCTATATATTATTGATATAATAACTCTCTCCTGTTATATTTGTTGTTTAAGTGTAGAAGAGAGTTTTTCTTTGTGTATAATAATTGTTGTTGAATTAACAAAAAAATATATAAAAACGTAGAATCCTTTCACCACGAAGAATAGAGTGAGAGGATTTTTTTATAGTATAGGTTTACAATATAAGTGCAACACTAAAAAATAATGACTCATAAAAGGAAAACCTGTATAATGGAGTTATCAACAAAACATTACAAGGAGATCAAATTATGAGCCATTACACACATCTTACCATAGAAGAAAGAGAACAGTCAAGAGGTTTATTGGAACAGGGTGCAAGCATACGTGCTATAGCACGTATGCTTGGTCGTTCACCTTCGACTGTCTCTCGTGAGTTTAAACGAAATTCTTATTCAACAGGCAGGTATGCGGCTCATCACGCGCAAAAAAAGTACATTAAAAGAAAATCAAATTGTGGTAAGAGTCCTATTTTGGTAGCTAATCAACTTTTAAGAAAATATGTCTTGGATAAGCTTGTTCAAATGTGGACTCCTGAACAAATTTGTGGTAGAGCCAAATTAGAAAAACAACCATTTAGTATTTCTTATCCAACTATATATAGAGCTGTTCACAGTGGATTAATACCCATATCTGTCAAAAAGAAGATGAGATTTATGAACAAACACAAAAAGCGTAAATCAAGTAATGACAGCAGGGGGAAAATACCTAATACAGTTAATATATCTCAAAGACCGCCGGGTTGTATTAACAGAAGTAGGTATGGTCATTTTGAAAGTGATACGGTAATAGGTATGAGAAAAACAGGTTTATTCGGCACGCACGTTGAAAGAAAATCAGGATTTCCCATTGCTTTCAAGCTTAATACCAAAACAGACAAAGAGTTTAGTGAAGCAACAATTGATGTTTTTAAAAGCATACCCGATAAACTGAAAAAAAGTTTCACCGTAGACAACGGTAAAGAGTTTGCTATGCACGAATACATAAGCTGTCAAACGGGTATGGATGTATATTTCTGCGATCCGTATTCTCCTTGGCAAAGAGGTACGAATGAAAATACCAATGGATTGATTAGACAATTCTTTCCAAAGGGAACTTCACTAAAAAATGTTACAAATGAAGATTTGCAAGTTGTTGTTAATATGATTAACAACAGACCAAGAAAAAGATTAGGTTACAAGACTCCATTAGAAGTTATAGCTAAGTTTTTTGAGTGATTTTAAAATGTTGCACTTAATTTGACAATCTATCAGTATAAAATTAATCAGTGATTATACATAAAAATTATCATATTGACAAGGTAAAAAAAAATGATATAATTAACTTTATTAACTTCTTTTGTGGAGGTGTATAATTTATGGAGGAGATTGATTGGTTGAAAATGCTCGCATATCAGCAAGAATTATGTCATTTATCCAGAGCACTATTGCCACAAAACCAAAAGCAGACATTGACAGCCAGTGAGCGTGAAATATTAGCACGACTTTTTTTGGAACCTGATAAGAGTACACCGCTTGCACTCAGTCGTAGCAGTGGCATGAAAAAAGAAGCAGTCAGTCGATGTATAAAGAGTCTTTTTGAAAAAGAATGTATTCAGAAAGAAAAAAATTCAGATGATGAACGGAGTTATATGCTATCTTTAACAGAAGTTGGAAGAATGAAATTACTACAAAATTATGGTGCAATTTTGCAACCACTTTATGATTTGCGTAGAAGTATGGGAGATGATTTTGACACCTTGTTTGAGTTCATTCGTACAGCTAACAAAAATATTGATTAAATTAGGAGGTAAGTATATTGCGATTTTATGATATGTTGCAACTTGATCCTGCAGTTTTGAAAGCAAAAATACGTATAGCAAAGACAGCTGGTGAACGTCGCAAAATGCAAGCGGCAATGGTATTGCGAGCTATCTTAATTGTTACATTTTCAATTATTTTTATTGCACCAATCGGAAGTTTATTCGGCAGTGAAAATAATCCAATGGGCGTAGCATTATTTTGTATCTTGCTTGCGGTTCGATTTGTAGATTTTGGCTATTGCATAAAAGATTCTATGCTGAACTTAGCAGTTACATTTTCACTGTTACTTGTTGTACCGGTTGTAACTGCATTTGTACACCCAGTAATTGCAGCATTTATTCACTTTGCGTCTTTTTTTATAATTTTACTGATGACATCTGACACCCCAGAAATGGGAAATGGTGGATTGTATAGTTTTGCATATGTATTTTTGACAGGCAACCCTGTAACAGGAGAGCTATTTTGGAAACGTGCAACTTTGACTTTGGTAGGATATATTATTTGCGGTAGCATTTTTTATATGAAACATCGCAAGAAAAATAATGAAATCCGTTTTCGTCAAATTGTATCACAATTTGATATGTTAAAAGAAAAGAGCCGTTGGCAGTTACGTATGGCATTGGGTGTCAGTTTAGTATTGACTTTGGGTAATGCACTTCACATAGAACGATTTATGTGGATGGGATTTGCTTGCGCATCTTTGCTATCCACCTATCCTTATACGGCAAATATTAAGGAACGTCTTTGGCAGAGAGTTTTGGGTGTTGTTGTAGGCTCTGTCCTGTTCTTTGGTGTATATCAGATATTGCCTGAATCTATGCACACATTTTTAGGTCCGATAGGTGGTTTGTGTTTGGGATTCTGTACTGATTACCGCTACAAGACAGCCATTAATTGCTTTGGTGCACTGATGTTGGCGGCAGGGCTATATGGTGTACAAAATGCTGTTTTATTGCGTATACAAAATAATCTGTTGGGAGTGGCTCTTGGATTTGCATTTATTTTCTTGTATCAAAAAATAGTTGATAAAAGATTTGAAATCAATACTGAAAATCAACAACAGTCAACAACTAAGATATAATACAAAAAGAGCTTTTGGGTATTCACTGATTATACGTGAAAAGAGCTGCGGATAAATGTAGTATATAAAGCCACCCAAAGGCTGTCAGATTTTTGGAGTATACACTTGATAGAAAAGTGCTATACACCCCGTAATACAAAAGATATTTTCAGGTGTTTCATAGAATAGCTTTGAAGTATTCTTTCTGGAATCTCTTCAAAAGGGTAACCATTTGTTTTAAGAGCATCCATGGATTGTCAACACTAAATAGGACAAATTTTAAGAGAATAGTTCTCTATACTCTTTAGGAGTATGATAATCCAATGATCCATGTACACGAATATTATTATACCAATTTACATAAGTCAAATCGCTTACGATGGCATTCATTTTCTTGGCTTGGTCAAACTTTCGATTTAGTATATTATCTATTTTATCATTATTACAGCTTGTCTTATGTAATTTATAATGTTTTACAGTATAACTCGAAACTAAGCAGTTTTCCCTCATAATACGTCCAATACGTCTTCTGCTAACTTGATATCCTTTTTTACTCAATTCAATTTTTATTTTCCTTGTTCCATAATGACTGCGACTTCTTTTAAATATCGTTTTTATTAAGTGTACCAAGTTTTCATTTTCCTGATATTTTATACTTTTTCTGTCTTTTTTGTAATATAACGAAGAACGGTTCACTTTCAACAACTTGCATATTGCACTGATTGGGTAGTTGTTTTTATTAGATAAAATAATCTTTATTTTCGTCCCATAATCAGCGCCGCTTGCTTTAAAATATCATTTTCTATTCGTAATTGTTTGAGCTATTTACGTAGCTTAATAAGTTCTTTTTCTTCTTCACTACGATTATCATTTATATTGAATGATCCGGTTTCATTATATTTATTGATCCATGAACTCAATGTTGAAGGAGTAAGTTCATATTCACGTATGATTTCGCATCTGGCTTTACCGCTATTATATAATTCCACCATTTGTTTTTTAAAATCATCACTATATTCTTTTTTTCTCTTGCCATTTTTAGATTACCTCTTTTTACTTTATATTTTATTTCTATTTATTATTCTAACACTTCTCTTATTAACTGTCCTATTTAGTGTAACCTTTCCACATATAACATTTTTACCGCTCTCTGATATGTTACATAATATAAGCTTTAAGAGATAGCTTTTACCCTGTCCCGAGTTTCCCAAAATTAAAATACAGGGGTTTGTTTTATCATTATCACGTTTATCAAAGTCCACTATAATATTAGTGCCAAATTTGTCTCTGCCAATATAAAAACCGTTACTGTCGGTTTTTCCTGAATAGTTAAACGGATATAAGTTTGCGACAGAGCTTGCAGGCAGAACTCTCTCATACTGATCGCCAAATACATTTCTCCCCGACGGACTGACACACAAAAAGCCTTCCTGTTGACGAAGAAGTAATCTGTCAACATTTAATTTGCTTCTAACAAGCTCAGTCATAACATCTGTTTGTAAAAGTTTTAAACTGTCGTAGTTGTGAGCTGTCAATTCTATATATACAGCGCAGTGAAGGAGCGGTTCTCTGTTACGGTGCATAGTCGACACCATTGCAACCACATCTTGAAGATTGCTTTCAGCGGTTACTGTTTCTTGAATATTGTTGGTTTGAGTTCTTTGCATTCTGTTTTTGTTGGTTGCGTTATGGATAATATTCTTTTCTTCTGTCGGTGTGACCTGCCTTGTATAAATCCGCAAGGTGACACCGTCTTTTTCGCCAAGGTGTCTGAGGATTGCCTGTTCTGATGTGCTTGTCGGATATTCACGCAAGGCGTAAACACATCTGAATGTATTTCCGCATATATAATAATCTGTGTAAAATTTGATAACGCTCGGCGCTATCATGTCCAAATAGCTTTTGGCTTTGGAATCAAAAATATTTTCATTGACCTTTTTCTTATTCACCTAATATAACCCACCTTTCTCCGTCAAAATCTTCGTAGCTGTCCGTTGTTACATTTTGCTCGAAGTATACGGCAATAATTTTTTTAATATCGTCATTGTCTGCTCTTTTTGTGGTAAATCCCTGTTCTTTCAATATTTTTTCTATACGTGACAGATACGGTAAATTTTCAGTTTCTTTCTGATTTTGCAATCGGATAATTATCAAAAATTCTCTTGAAGTAGCCGTTTGTACCTGTAAATGATCCAAATTTTGACTGTCGATTTGAAGCAACCTTTGAATTATGGGATTGCTTTCTTCTTCCATTCTCTTTTTGAGATATATTTTATTGTCATCAAAGTTTTCTTTTGAATTTAAACATATCATCTCAACATCTGTAATTCCCTTTAACACAGTCATCAAAGCGTAAATTCTGTTGCTGAGGTTACTTTCGGAAAGAACAGATATATTGGTAGGCTTTATAATAAAATACACAAGCTCACCGTATTCGGTTATCAGACTGTAATCTGTAATGGCTTTTATGTTTATTAAGCCTTGCGTAGATATGGAATTTTTATCATATTTCTTTTTACTCATTGTTTTCACTCCATTCAAATGTTTGTCGTTTCAAAAAAAAGTAAGCTGTGGCATATTTTATAAAATCAAGTATACTTATATCATCAAAACGTATTGAGAGAAAAGCGTACGCAACAGTTAAAATTAACGGGAAAAATATGCCTGCTTGCGCAAATGCAAATACCGAGACAAGCAGTCCTGCGCTTATAATACCGATATCACGAAGCTGCCACAGCCACAGTGTGGCTTTTGATTTCAGATTGTCAGGATATAGATATTCCATCTTTTTTTTCCTCC
>JAHHTR010000087.1 GCA_020024515.1 Angelakisella sp. | reverse complement strand
AACCAAAAATATGGGACAACAGCAGCGAGAAGTCAACTGATGACGAATCTGAACCTATGACCTTCAGAGTTCATTCAAAACTTAGTCAGCATATTTCATTTCTAAAGGTAGTCAGTGATGCAAGTATTGTTTGCCAGAGAAAAACAGAAGGCAGAAAGCTATCTGCGCCAAGAGATTATGCTGTGGAAATGGTTAGTCCGATATGTGAGTACGGTGATATTGAAAAAATACAGGAAATTGTCAGAGAGCTGAGAAAAGCCGGAGCATTTGCAAATTCATCGGTTGGTATACATATACATATTGATGCCGCGCCGTTCACAGCAGAGAAAATATGCAATCTTGTAAACATTACAGCATCAAAAGAAGATATGATTTACAAGGCTTTGCAGGTGGAATCCCGTAGAGAGCAACATTATTGTAAAAAAATAGATACTTCATTTTTGGATGAAATCAATAGAGTTAAGCCTAAAACTTTGGATGAACTGAAAAGAATTTGGTATAAAGGTGGTGACGGAAGTAGACAGCATTACCACGAAAGCAGATATCATTGTCTTAATTTACATTCTGTTTTTCAAAAAGGCACAATAGAATTCAGAGCCTTTAATATCGGAGACAGTGTTACAGGTGGAGTTATTCACGCAGGTAAAATCAAAGCATATATACAGTTTTGTATGGCGGTAACAGCTCAGGCATATAATCAAAAGTACGCATTACCCAAAAAAACTGTTTCGGAAAATGAAAAATATACCTTTCGTGGATGGCTGTTGCGTCTTGGTTTAATAGGTGACGAATTTAAAACAGCAAGAACCCATTTGCTCAATCATTTGGAAGGCAATATCGCTTGGAAGGATCCGACGCAGGCGATAGCTCAAAAAGAAAGGTTAAGACAAAAACGAGAACAGCAAAATATGGCAGAGCATCAAGAAACAGAACAGACCAATGAGGAATTACCGTCAGAAGAAACACAACAAATACCTGAAGAAAATACTCATGGTTTTTCAATGAGTATGTAAAGGAGAGTTTTTTATGGAAGAAAAAATATATATTGCCTATGGCAGTAATTTAAACCTTAAACAAATGGCGCAGAGATGTCCAACAGCCAAAGTATTGGGAACATCGGAGCTAAAAGATTATGAAATTATTTTCCGTGGTTCAAAGACCGGCGCATACGCAAATATAGAACCCTGCAAAGGTAAAACAGTTCCGATTTTGCTGTGGACGGTAAAGGACAGTGATGAACAAGCTCTCGACAGATACGAAGGCTATCCTGTTTTTTATGAAAAACAACCTATGGAAGTTGAATTTAACAATGAAAAGGTAACGGCATTTGCATATAGGATGACACCCGGTCATCAATTAGGTATACCGACCGATTTTTATATAAATACAATTCTTGAAGGTTATGAGGAATTCGATTTTGATGAGCAGATATTGTTTGATGCAATCGAAAACACCAAACAACTCATTAAAAAAGAACAAAATCAAAATTTAAGCTTCGGACAAATGCAATGGTGGTGATTAAATGTCTGCTCCTGTAATAGCAAAAATTATATCCACAGTATTATCTGATGACGGTTTAAGAAAAAAAGTTGGTTGGACAATAGGACTTATTCTGTCGCCTGTCATTTTAATCGTAATTATTATGTTCAGCTTGCTAAACGGATTTGCCAATCACAATAATACTGCGCTTGATTTATGCTTTAACGGTGGTTATATAGGAAGCAAAGTTCCAAAGGAATACAGAGAATATATATTGGATATGCGTTACAGCTTTGAACTTATTGATGATGAAACAGAAAAATTAAATATTGACGGAGAGAACAGTCTTGATAATAAAAAAATCAAGGCTGTTTTTTATTCTCTGTTTTTCGGTTCGGACAGTCCTTCAAAGCGTGAACACAAAAAATTTGTCGAATGCTTTGTTGCTTATGAGGAGCGCACAAGAACAGTATTGGTTACAGATGAGAACGGAAACGAAACAGAAATCACTGAAACCTATACAGTCGCTGTTCCCATAAACGATATGGAGATTACACATCATAAGATTGAAAGTCTAATGAACATATCCGTAACCGATAAAAACAAGATAAATGCGCATGAGATATATTCCCGTGTGTAAAAATAAATTTTAATAAAGGAGATAAAATATGAAAGAAAAAATGATTAAGATTGTAAAAATCGAAGTCGGAAAAGCTCCATACCAAAAAGAGATAGCCAACGAGCTTGAAGCTCTGCAAAAAGAAGTAGGCGGACTTATAGAATGCGTCTATCTTGACAACGGAGCGATAGCCGTAATCAACGAAGAAGGTAAAATCAACGGTATGCAACCAAACAGAAGAATGGGCTCGGATATTATCTGCGGTCCGTTTTTTATTTGCGGTGACACAAAGGACGGTAACTTCGCCTCGTTATCGGAGAAAGAAATTGAAAAATATTCTCAAATGTTTAAAGCTGTTCCTGAATTTAAAGGTGATGAACCGGAGCTTGAGACACGAATAAGAATTATGGGATTTGATATGTTTGGAGGTATGTGAAAATGAGCAAGGCTGAAAATATTACGGTAAGTATGGACTCTGAAAAAATTAAGGCGCTGAGAAGATACATAAACAAAAAAGATGTGTCTATAGAAAATGAGCTTACAGACGCTCTTAATAAACTTTATGAAAAATATGTTCCCGTTCAGGTTCGTGAGTACATTAAGTTTAGCGATGACTCTGAAAAAACCGTCAAGGCTTCAATAAGCAAAAACAAAAAAGTTAAAAAAGCCGAAGAACCTACTGCGGAAAATATTCTCGATACAAATGGGAATATAGGTGGTATAGAAGGCTGATACAGGCGAACGTAATTATCCTATCGACCGATTATCTGTTCCGATAAAACCAATCGGCTACAAACGGGTTTAAGGCTGATAGGATTTTTTTACACCATATTAAGCGTTGGCTCTATACCATTTTAAACCCACATTGGCAACCTTTTTACACGCTTAAATACCGTTTATAGTTGTGCAAGATAAAAGGGTGACACCACCCTTTCCACAAAGCACGGCAGTGCCGAGCTTTTCAGCACTTTTGCGTGACACCACACCTTGAAATGTGACACCACATCTGACACCAAAGACTGTAAAGCACCAATTTGAACGAGTTTACGAACATACGTTATGACACCAAGGAGGTAATTGAAAATGGATGATAAAAAAATACAAATAACTTTCAGAATGGATGATAAAACAAACTATTTGATAAAGTCTTTGTATGAAGATGACAACTGTCTAAGTCAAAATGAGTTTATAGAAAAAGCTATTAATTTTTATGCCAGCTATATTTGGGCAAACAAAAATTTAAATATGATTAATACTTCATTACTTAATTCTCTAAGAGCAGCAATAAAAGAAAATGAAAACAGAACATCAAGTAATATATTTAAGTTGTCATTGGAAATGAGTATTATGATGAATATACTTGCCAAAGGTATGGATTTACCTGATGAATATATAAGAGAGCTAAGACATCGTTGCTATGAAACTATAAAGAAACAAAAAGGCAAATATACTTTTGAAGATGCTCTTCACGATGCAAATAATTTTGACGGAGATGAAGAATATTAATGGCGCAGCTAATTTTTAAGTGTCCGTATCTAAAGGGTGGAGGTAAAAATATTTCTCACCTAACAAATATGACCAAATATATTTCCACTCGAAAGGGTGTTGAAAAAATTGAACACGAGCATAGAAATCTCCCTACAACTAAAAAACAAAAAAATTTAATTAAAGATATTCTAAAAGATTTTCCCAGCACCAAAAATTTATTCGAATACGATGAGTACAAAGATATGCCCACGATTGAAACAGCTTCTGACTTCATAACCACAGCGATCAATTTAAATTATGATGCTGCATCTAAAAAAGAAAACTATGTAAATTATATTGCGAACCGTCCTCAAGTTGAAAAAATAACTAGGCATGGACTTTTTACAGAAGGTAACGAAGAAGTAAATCTATCTAAGGTAGCCAAAGAAGTTTCCAAACACGAAGGAAATGTTTGGCTACCTATAATAGCTCTCAAAAGAGATGATGCAGAGAGAATGGGTTATGACAATGCGCAAAGTTGGAAACTACTTTTGGAACAGGAAGTAATTAATATTGCAGAGAATTTAAAAATACCAATAAATAATTTTCGATGGTACGCAGCTTATCACAATCATTCTCATCACCCCCATATACATATGATTTGTTATTCCACAAATCCTCGTGAAGGCTTTCTGACAAAGGTTGGAATAAGAAACATAAAGTCGAATTTAATGCAACACATATACGGACAGGAACTGAATTTAATTTACAAGGATAAATCACAAAGGAGAGATAGTCTAAAACGTGAAAGCAAAAAAGCAATAGACGAGATATTCTCAAAAGTAACTAATGGAGATTTTGATAAAAATGAAATTATAGTAAAACAACTTTTAAAACTTTCAAAGAGATTACAGGACTGTAAAGGTAAAAAGGTGTATGGTTATCTTCCTCAATCAATTAAAAAAATAGTTGACAGTATTACTGATGAAATTGGAAAAGAGCCTACAGTAGCTAAGGCTTATGATTTATGGTTTGATTTACAAAAAAATATAACTTTAAACTATACTGACAAGGGAACAGCAAAGCCTCCTCTATCAAGTCAAAAAGAATTTCGCTCCATAAAAAATCATATCATTCAAGTAGCCGATAATTTATCAAAATTAATTTTGCAAGAAAATATAGGCGTGGAAGAAGTAAAAAAAAAGATAGCAGAGATATAAAAGAATATCTTAGAGTTTCCAATATATTAAAAAATGAAACAGCTACATCAAAAGAAATTGAGAACGCAATAGCGATTCTTAAAAATCTTGATAATAATGAATATGCTCAAAATAAACTTGGTCAAATATATCTTTATGGATTAAATAACATAGAACCTGATATGGAGAAAGCCTTTGAATATTTTACGCAATCAGCAGAGCAAGGAAATGAGTACGCAAAGTTTATTTTAAAGAACAAAGATAATATATTTTTTTACAACCAATCGCCTCTAGAAATTTCAGTTGTTAATTTGTTTAAATGGATAGGAAAACTATTTGAAACAAATCAACCTTATGAACCAAAAGAAAGAGTCGGCATGAAGATTGACAGTAAACGTTTAAGAAAGCTAAGAGAAAAGAAATTTGCTCTTGGACAAAAGGCAGACGATATATCAATGGATATACCGTCATACTAATTAAGGAGAATAGAATGAAAAATAAAAGCAATGAAAATCTCAGAGAGATAACACGAAAAAATAATAAGATACATAAAGATACAAAAGGCTACTCCAATAAAAAAGGAGTAGCCTTTCATCGTAAAACGAGTAAGAAATAAAAAGGAGTGATTTGATGGCCGAATATATAGAATTAAGTGATGCAGAAAAAGAACAGGCGAATAGTATTGACCTAGTAGATTATCTTTCAAGACATGGTGAAAAACTACTACCATCAGGCAAAGAAAAACGACTTTCCAGTGACCACAGTATAACTGTACGAGGTAATGAATGGTACGATCATTCGACAAACAAAGGTGGACTTGCTATTGATTTTATGATGTATTTCTATAACGTAAACTTTCAAGATGCTGTATTAATGTTACTCAATGATGTGGGTGGAATTATTTACAGAAAGAATGATGTAGAAGAAATTACAAAACCATTTGTACTACCTGAAAAGAATACTATTATGCGCAGAACATTTGGATATTTAGCTAATGAACGTTGTATTGATTATTCAGTACTGACATATTTCGTAGTTAAAAATTTGATTTACGAAAGCTCGGAAAGCGTAAATGGTTATACATTTAATAACGCAATCTTTGTTGGCTACAATGAAAAAGATGAGGTAAAACATGCTCACAAGCATTCGATTAATTCCAACGGAAAGATATATAAAGGTAATATAGAGAGTAGCAACCCATATTACAGTTTTAATTTTAAAGGAAACAGCAATAGACTCTATGTTTTTGAAGCTCCTATTGATATGCTATCTTTTATTTCAATGTACAAAGACAATAACTGGCAAAAGTATAGTTATGTTGCACTATGTGGTTTATCTGAAAAGGCTATGCTAAAACAAATTGAAATCAATAACAAGATAGATACAGTTGTACTTTGTCTTGATAATGATGATGCAGGACAGTCTGCAGAAGAAAAATTTGAAAAGTTGCTTTCAGAAAAAAATTTAACTGTAAAAAGACTCGTTCCAAAACTAAAAGACTTTAACGAAGATCTAAAGCAAATGAAAAAGGAACATGAACAAAGCCTAAAACTTAAAATGGCTTAAAAGCCACCAAGAATGATAAAACGGTCTTGGTGGCTGAAAGGGTAATATATGATAAATAATTTTAAAAATACAATATCAAATATGATGTCTGTATTTGATTCACCAATTGGAATACTAATAACAATGGGAATAGTTATGTTTATAGTTATTGGCTCATTCAGTATGCTGTCATATTTTTACAGTCTAAATAATATAAAGAGTAAAACTGTCGGTGACGGACAACACGGCATAGCAAGGTTTCTTACAAAAAGAGAAATAAAAAGTGTCTACAACCCAGTAAAATTCAACGTTAAAGAATGGAGAAAAGGAAATAACTTACCAATAGAACAAGGAATTATTGTTGGAAGTACAAACGATAAATCAAAAAATATTACAGCGCTTGTAGATACAGAAGATGTACATTGTCTAATGATAGGCGCAGCTGGTGTTGGTAAGACAGCATTCTTTTTATATCCCAACTTGGAATATGCCTGCGCAACTGGAATGAGTTTTATTACAACCGATACGAAAGGTGACCTTGCTCGAAACTATGGTGCAATAGCTAAAGATTATTATGGATACAACATAGCTGTCATTGACTTACGTAATCCAACTAAGAGTGATGGAAATAACCTGTTACACTTAGTAAATAAATATATGGATATTTATTTAGCTGATAAAAATGATATCATTGCAAAGGCAAAATCCGAAAAATATGCTAAGGTTATTGCAAAAACAATTATTTCAAATGGTAGTGATAATAGTTCTATGGGACAAAACGCATTCTTTTATGATTCTGCAGAAGGACTGTTGTGTAGCGTAATATTATTACTTGCAGAGTTTGTCCCACCAACAGAGGTAGACGGTAGGCTTGTAGACAAAAGACATATTGTTTCTGTATTTAAGTTGGTACAAGACTTAACAGCGCCGGGACTTAGTAAAAACAAAACTGCTTTTCAGGAGTTAATGGAATTGCTCCCTGATACACACAAAGCAAGATGGCTCGCAGGCGCCGCTCTAAATTCTTGTGATGCTGCAATGGCTTCTGTTTTGTCTACTGTACTTTCAAGACTCAACACTTTCCTAGATACAGAGATGGAACAAATACTATGTTTCCATTCAGCAATTGACGCTGAAAGATTTTGCAAAGAGAAATCAGCAATATTTTTAATTCTTCCAGAAGAAGATAATACTAAATATTTTATGGTTAGTCTATTTCTTCAACAATTTTATAGAGAGATGTTAGCGGTTGCAGACGAGAACGGTGGTAAACTTCCAAAGAAAGTTGTTATATACGCAGATGAAATTGGAACAATTCCAAAGATAGATAGTTTTGAAATGATGCTATCTGCAGGAAGATCAAGAAAGATTTCTATTGTTCCAATAATACAATCCTTTGCTCAGCTCGACAAAAATTATGGAAAAGAAGGTTCTGAAATCATAGTGGATAACTGTCAGTTAAGTATCTTTGGTGGATTCGCTCCGAATTCAAGTACAGCAGAAACTCTTTCAAAAGCGCTTGGTTCTAAAACTGTAATGAGTGGTAGTATTAGCCGTGGAAAAAATGATCCATCGCAATCATTGCAAATGATAGAACGACAACTACTAACAGCTGATGAATTAAAGTCACTTCCTAAAGGTGAATTTGTTGTAATGAAAACAGGAACACATTCTATGAAAACTAAATTAAAATTATTCTTAAAATGGGGTATTACTTTTGACAGTGTTTATGAAACAAAGCAAAATGTAACCAGAGAAGTTTATTATGCTGATAGGCACGAGCTTGAACAAAATATAATAAAGTCATTTAATTTGTTTAGACCTCCTTTACCTGAAAAAGAAGATAAGGGTAAAGAAAAAAAGAGAAAGGGCAATGGACAAGCATCCGAAGTGATAAGCTTCTCACCTGAAAATTCGTGTGAGAAAATAAAAAGTGAAATGGAGAAAGTATGAGTTTTTTCGGAAATCTATACAAAGAGGATTTACCACCCCGAGCTAAAACGTTATATATGTATTTAAAAGACAGAGCAAATAAAAATGGAGAATGCTGGCCGGCAATAAAAACTATCGCAAAGGATACGTCTATGTCTGTAAGTACAGTAAAGAGAGCTATGGCAGATTTAATAAAAGCAGGTTTCTTGAAAAAAGAAAGCTCGTTTAGAGATAATGGTGGTCAGACTTCTAATCGATATTTAATAAAGAAAATATAATAAAAAAAATACATCTAGGGAGAAGTGCGCCTATTTTTAGCACTCCCCCCTAGGTCTTTTTGTGCCCCAAAGAATGAAACAGTTTAATAATATTAATAACAGAGAAAGAAAAATTGAACAAGTCCATTAAAAATGGACATAGAAAAAAGAAACCCCTTATGGTAGAATA
>JAHHTR010000086.1 GCA_020024515.1 Angelakisella sp. | reverse complement strand
CATATTTTATGTAGAATAATGTAAATATTCAGAAAAATATGTATAGTAATGTAATAAACTTTATACATACTTTGACAAAATTCATCGCTATATATAAGTAAACTGTGCTTGTCAAAAGGCAAAGCAATAAAAGTTTGGGTGTGTTAAACCGATATTTGTGGAAAAGTATTGACTGCCTTTTTTATGAAAGATTTATTAAAAAAAGAGGAGAGGTAAAAATGCAAAATGTAGGTGTAAAAGAATTAAAGAATTGGAGTCTTAATAGTAAGTTTGAAAAATCAGTATTGCAAAAAGATTCTTTGATAATTTCTATTGTATATGTTGTGGCGGGAATGGTTACTTCACTTGCAAAAATTATGGGAATGTTATCACCACTTGGTATAGCATTTACATCGGCAATACCGTCAAATTTTGCACTGCCTTGTTCAATAGGTACAGCGATTGGCTATTTACTGTGTGGCCAGATAGACAAAACTTATCGGTTTGCGGTTGTTTCAATAATAATCGGTTTGGCAAGATATTTCCTTGGGAAAACATTTTTCTCAAAGTATGATACATATATGGTTCCAACATTTGCGGTGTTGGGGGTAGTGGCAGCCTATGTATTACCTAATATATACACGCAACCGTTAATTTATGACATCATAATATGGGTAGCGCAAATTATACTTGCAGGAGCAAGTTCACTGTTTTTTATAAAAACAGTAAATTTTATAAGCAGTGCAAATACTGACAGTGCAGGAAGTATTTCTTTTTCGATTGCCTATATAATAGCAATTATGGGACTTTGTTCGGTAAATATTTATAATATTTCTATCGGTCGAATATCTGCTTTTTTGGGAATACTTATTTCCGCAACTGTCGGTGGGGTTGCGGTGTCAGCAATAATAGGTGTCTTATCCGGTTTTGCAATAGGCTTTTCGGGTAACGATATTTCAAGTTATATGACAGTGTGTAGCATAGGTGGTATATTATCAGGGCTATTTGCAAATTTCGGAAAAATAGGCAGTTCCTTTACACTTGCGGTGGCTTGTGGATTTATGGGAGCATATACAGGTAAATTGCAAGAGTATTTAATAGAAGTGGCGGTGGCAACACTTGTATTTATTATTATACCTAAATCTTGGTTGAAAATGCTGGTATCAATAAATAAAAAAGATGACAGTAAGGATTTTCAGCTACTTGCCGAAGAAAAATTACTGAAAGCCGCACAGGGACTGACCGAAGTTACGGATATAACAAATGAGCTTGCGGAAAGACTGGACGGTTTGCAAAAGATTGATATAAACAGTATATATGATAAGACAGCGCTTAATATATGCCAAAACTGTCCATATTGCCTTCGTTGTTGGCAAAAAAACTTTGATGATACGGTGGACTCAATTTCTTTTGCACTGCATGAAGCAAAGAAGAAAAATATAGTAACTGAAAATGATTTCCCCGATAAATTTGTCTATTGTATAAAGAAAAAAGAAATGTCTGAATTTATAACAAAAGAATATCTTAAATATTCTGCTATAAGCAAAAACAAAATAAAGGCGGAGAGAACACGTAATATTGTAAACAAACAAATAAACAGTATAGCAAATATACTGACCGATATATCTATGTCTATTAATGATATTTCTTTTGCAGATGAGATGAAGCGAGCATCAATAGAAGAAATGCTGACAGAAAATAACTTTGAACCGTTACATGTGTCGTGTTGCACAAACAAAAACGGTAAACTTAAAGTTATTGTCTATATACCATTCTATAAAGAAGGTTCTATGACTCCGCAATTAATATGCACAGAACTAAGTTTACTGTTAATGAGAAACTTTACATATCCGACTGTGGAAAATAATAAAAATCATTGTGTGCTTACATTTTGTGAGGAGACTACATATACGTGTAAATATGGTGTATATCAAAAGAGTTTAAAAGATAATGTGGCTTGTGGCGACAGCTATACAATATTTACGCAAGAGCACACAAAACTGAATATTGTGCTATCTGACGGAATGGGTACAGGTTCAAACGCAGCGGTGGATTCAAAGCTTACAATATCACTTATAAAGAAACTGATTAATTCAGGTATAAGCTATCCGAATATTACAAATATAGTAAACAGTCAATTAATGGTAAAATCCGGAAATGAAAGCACATCTACAATAGACGGTGTACAGGTGGATCTATATACAGGTGAAATGAGCTTATATAAGGCGGGTGCAGCACCAACGATAATATATAGACGTGGTAAGATAATAATGCTTGACGCATCTTCTTTGCCTGTGGGAATACTTGATACAGCAACAATTAATGAGCAAAAGTATATATTGGAAGAAAATGATATATTGATATTAATGTCTGATGGTGTAATTATAGAAGATAACGAATGGATAACAACTGTTATAGAAAATAATATAAATGAAAGTTTGGAGACAATGTCGGAAAATATAGGAAAAACAGCAATGCTTCGCAGAAATGACGGCAGAGAGGACGATGTAACGGTAATATGTTGTAAAATTTGTAAGGCAGATAGGGATTGCAATAACAGAGAAGAAAATTTTACAGAACAGGGAGCTTAAAAAATAAATAAAAAAAGTGTTATTTTTTGTGTATTTTTCTCGAATTTTATAGTATAATATTAGATATTATTTTATTAATGTATATAGAGGGGAGATACAAATGAAAACACTTAGCAATTATAATCAAAAGATAAAGCACATACTGACAATAGTATCAGTCTCTATTCTTTCACTGATATTTATATTTAAAGGTGCAGAGATATGTAAGTTTGAAAGTAATAATGTTGTACAAGAGGCATATAAAGCGAAAGTATTGAAAATAGTTAACAGTGAAGAAGAAAAAGATGAAACCGGTGTAGCCAGAATAAAGTATATCTATTTTGATATGTATGTACAAAGCGGTTATATGAAGGGTGAAGTAATAAAAGGTGTACAAATAATAGACTACATATATGCTGTGCAGCCACGAGAACTAAGGGCAGGAGACAAAATCCTTGTAACAACTGATATAAACGAAGAAGGAAAAATAGTCTGGGTATTTGTTGAGTTTAATCGTTTTTATATAATGGCTATACTTGTAGTAATATTTTTGGGAATTATACTATTTTTGGGTAAAGCAAAGGGAGTAGGCACGATTCTTTCACTGATATATACGACAATGGCACTCTTTATGGTCTTTCTTCCGGGAATTACCAAAGGTATGAATATTTATTTATTGACAAGTATTATCAGTCTTTTTATTATTCTTATGAGCTTGTTACTGATAAATGGTTTTAACAAAAAAACTTTGTGTGCGATTTTGGGAAATATGGGTGGTGTATTTTTATCTGCGATTATCACTTATATTTTTGAAAGAGTTTTAAATATTACAGGTTTGGTAGAGCAAGATTATGTATTCTTGACATATCTTGAAACTCCGATAGATTTAAAAGCGCTTGTATGGAGTGGCATAGTAATAGGTTCACTTGGTGCTATAATGGACGTTGCCATGACAATAGCATCATCAATGAACGAGCTGTCTGAAAAAATGCGAGATAAGTCATATAAAAATATGTTTATATCAGGTATGAATATAGGTAAAGATGCGATAGGAACAATGACAAATACACTTGTGCTCGCCTACGTTGGTGGTTCACTTGCTGTGATTATACTTATACTTGCAAACAATAGAGGTAATTTATTATTTCTATTAAATATGGAAATGATAGTAGTACAAGTATTACAGTCAGTGGCAGGAAGTATGGGTATTTTGCTATGTGTACCTGTAACAGTACTTATCTCGGCATATTTATTTAACAAACCTACCGCAACATTTTTTAAAAGAAGAAAAGAAAAAGGAAATAAGATAGTTGCAATTCAGGAGGAAGACAAATAAAACAAAAAATTAGATAAAATAAAAAGGCACAATATCAATAATCACATTATTGTGAACTGATATTGTGTCTTTTTTATTTTATGTTTAAATATAAATTTATAGTATTATTTTTTCTATGCTGTCTTTTAATTCTGTATAGATTTTCAGTACAGCTTCGTCATTTGTGCCTTTTACTGAATAGTAAATTTTAAGCTTTGGTTCTGTGCCTGATGGTCTTACAATAACACTTCCTATTTCGCCTAAACCGTATTCAAGAACATTTGCAGATGGCAAGTTAATCTTTTCTTTTGTTTCGCCTGTCATTTTTTCTTGAATTTTGTAGTCAGCTTTATAAGAAACATTATATTCGGCAATTTGTGTTGGTGGGTTGTCTCTAAGTGATTGCATAATATCTTTCATTTTAAGCATGCCATCGCTGCCTTTAAATGTATAGCTGTCTACTTTGTTTAGATATTTACCGTATTTTTCATAAAGTGCGTCAAGTGCATCGCCTAGGTTCATACCTTTTTGTTTGTAATAAGCTGCCATTTCAACAATTAACATAGAACCGTTTACGGCATCTTTGTCACGAACATGGCTGCCGCTTAGGTAACCATAGCTTTCTTCAAAGCCAAGCAAGAAATCATTTTCTCTGTTTTCTTTTGTAAGTGCTGTTATTGCTTCACCTATATATTTAAAGCCGGTCAAAACAGTTTGAATTTTTATATTGTGTGCAAGGGCTACTGCGTCAGCCATTGTTGTTGAAACAATACTCTTTATAATTACAGGATTTTTCGGCATAGTACCGTTTTGTTCTTTCATTGTTGAAATGTAGTCTATCATTAGAACACCCATTTCGTTACCGCTTATCAGACGTGGTTTGCCGTTTGACAGTACAGCAGCACCTACTCTGTCACAGTCTGGATCGGTAGCAAGAAGAAGGTCAGCACCGATTTCTTCTGTCAGTTTAAGTCCAAGTTGCAGTGCCTCAACAATTTCAGGGTTTGGATATGGGCAAGTTGGAAAGTTACCGTCAGGCATTTCTTGTTCTTTTACTATTGTAACATCATTTATACCAAGTTTTGCAAGCATTTCAGTAACACATCTTCTGCCTGCACCGTTTAGTGGTGTGTAAACAAGTTTTAAATCACTGTTTTTGCAAACTTCTTTATTGATATTGTATTTTAACACATCGTCAATAAAGTTGTTGATAATTTCTTCGCTGATATATTCAATAATTCCGCTTTCAAGTCCTTTGTTAAAATCAAGAACTTTTACATCTTCAAAAATATCAATATTATTAATATTTTTTGTAATGGCATCAGCTACTTCACCTGTAATTTGGCAACCTGTTTCATCATAAACTTTGTAGCCATTGTATTCAGCAGGGTTATGGCTGGCTGTTATATTTATACCACCGTCACATTGTAGCTCTCTTACAGCATAGGAAAGAGCTGGTGTTGGCATAAGTTCTTTATATAGATATACCTTTATACCATTAGCTGCCATTACAGATGCACTGTATTCCGCAAAAAGTGTGGAGTTTATACGGCTGTCGTATGCAATAGCTATTTTTGGCTCTTTTGATATAGTATTTAGATACTCTGCCATACCTTGTGTAGCTTTGCCAACAGTGTAGATGTTCATACGGTTTGTGCCTGCACCAAGTACACCACGAAGTCCGGCTGTACCAAATTCAAGTTCACGATAAAATCTATCTTCGATAGCTTTTTCATCGCCACTTATCTCACGAAGTTCACAGCTTAGTGCGTCTTCTCCGTCTAATTTTTCTTGCCAAAGTTTATAAATTTCTTTGTAATCCATTAATTGCGTTCCTCCGTTTTATTAAAAATTTTTTTAATAATTTTGTAACCTATTATAATATATTATACTATAAATTTATATGTTTAGTCTACTTATTTATTAAATATCTATATTTGTTTTTAACATTTTTATATTATGTATTTCACAATATTTTTTACAAATATCGTAATTTTCTTCTGTGGCTGTACAATTTACGATTATTTGCATATTTGATAAATTTTTGTCTTGCAATATCAGTTCCAGCGCATACATATTGTTGTCGATAACATCATCATTTGATATATCTACAATAAGTGTACATTTATTGCATATCTGTTTACCGTTAAGATTATTTATTATTCCGACTACTACATTTATTATGCCTATTATTGCAAAAGCAGAAAATATTATTATAAATATAGTTTTCATATAATCACCTCCATATTGCATTATATGTGGAATTATATATTTTGTTATTTTGCATATAAAAAAATACTTCAATACATTAAAAATATATCAAAGTATTTTATAGTTATTATTGTTGTAAAGTTTTTTCTATCCAATTTTTAACATCTTCATACACTTGTTGTTTATTTGTTTCGTTTAGCATTTCGTGTCTGCCGTTATGATACATTTTAACTGTTACGTTCTTTTTACAGTTTTGTTTATATAGGTTGCCTACTTTTACAGGACCTTTACCCATATTCCCAACAGGGTCTTTGTCTCCTGAGAAAATGTATATCGGAAGATTATCAGGTGTTAAAGCAAATGTTGCTTCTTTATTGCAATTATCATTTAAACAGAATAAATCGTAATATGCCGAAACAGAGAAAGTAAAAGTACAATACTCATCTTTTAAATATTTATCTACAACTTTTTCATCTGTACAAATCCAGTCGGCTGTTGTTCGTGGATTTTTTATTGTACCGTTAAGTGAAGATGATACCATTTTGTCAACAAATTTTGAAATATGTCTGTCACCTTTGAAAAATGATACGGTTTTGGCAACAGCTTTGCCAAGTGGTACAGAAGGATTTTTTGAGCCTGTTCCGCTTATAATCAAGGCATCAATATTATTGCCGTATTTTGATGCGTACAGTCTTGCGATAAAAGAGCCCATACTGTGTCCGAGTATTATCCAAGGTTTATTTGGAATGCAATTTTGAACATGTCGTCTAAATAGCTCAACATCATCAATAATATGTCCCCAACTGTTTTTTCCGCCAAAATATCCAAGTGGTTGTGATGAAATATTTGCAGTATTTTTGTGTCCTATATGGTCATTACCGCACACTGCATAGCCCTGAGAACACATATAAGTGGCAAAATCGGAATATCGCTCAATATATTCGCACATACCATGGCATATTTGTATAACCCCTTTTACGTCAGTTGTGCCAGGCATCCACAGTATACCCCATATTTTATGATCGTCTCTTGATGATCTGATTTCTATTGGTTGTGTCAACATTTTTTATTCCTCCTATAATAATTGACATAGAATATACATATATATGCTTTAAGTTATTATTCTGTCTGTAATCATAACTTTTGAGAGTTCACCGTTTGTGTCTGCCATGTAAAAAGTTGTATTGCCAAAACGTAACCATAGTTTATGTAAAATAGAATTTTTGCTTGACGGTATACCTGTTATAACTGCCATAGGCTGATTTTCTTTTATACATTGACTTATGTATTTTTCCGGTTTTTCACTATAATGAACAAGCATTGTGGCGTCATTGTCTTTTGAAACTTTATAAAGAAATTCAATAGCCTCAGGATTTTGGGTGTGGTTAGGTCTATTTATGTTTAGTACCAAAAGCTTTCCGTTATTTTCATTTGATAATTTGCGTCCTGCTAGTATTATTCTTTCACAATTAAATTGGTCTGTGACAAGAACAATTATAAGATTGCTGTTTTCACATTGTGTTACAAGCATTTAGTTATCACCTTTATTAAAGTATTTTTTTATATATAATGTGTGTATTATTTATTTTGTCTCTACCTATAAATTATACTATTATATTTATTATTATATGTTAATAAAAGTGCAATAAATAATAAATTTATGTTAATAATTTACTATTTGTGTAAATAAATATTTATTTGACAAAACTATGTTAAAAGAGTATCATATATAGTACGTAAATATAATTTTTTAGTACAAAAAAGTATTATTTTTGTGTGAATTTATTTTTACACAAAAAATAAATAAAAAAATGGAGGCATTAATCATTATGAAAAATGATAAAAATATTAGTCAATCTGTAATAAATAGATTACCTCGTTATTATAGATTTCTTAATCGTCTGCTTGAAAAAGGAATAACACGTATTTCTTCCGCTGAGTTATCAAAAATAATGATGGTAACCGCATCACAAATACGTCAGGATTTAAATTGCTTTGGCGGTTTTGGTCAACAGGGTTATGGATATAATGTAGAGGCACTTCGCAGAGAAATAGGTGAAATACTTGGCATAAATGATATTTCAACAGCAATTTTGATAGGTGCAGGTAACCTTGGTAAAGCAGTTGCAAACAGACATGATTTATTAAGAAAAGGTTTTAAACTAATAGGAGCATTTGACAGCTCAACAAGTGTAATAGGAACAACACTTGCCGGTATACAAGTTGAAGATGTTAAAAAATTGGAAGAATTTTGCCTAAGAGAAAAACCGGTTATGGCTATTGTTTGTGTACCTGCATCAGCAGCCGAGGAGATAGGTAAAATACTAAATAATTGTGGAGTAAAAGGTATATGGAATTTTTCATCTTATGACTTTACACATGATTTTACAAATTTAAAAATAGTTAATGTTCACTTGTCAGATAGTATAATGACACTTTCATATATGCTAAAACATGATGTGGAAAATTGCGGAGATTAATATAATTTTTTTATAAAATAATTATATTATCTAGCAAAACTAAGATAAAATAAAGATGAAAGAATATATAAGCTACTCAAAGCAGTATTTGATTTAATAAATTATAAACAACAAAATTTTAATTTAGATTCAGTTTATATTGAAATGTTACTAATATATAAAAAAATACACAGTGTATAGGTTTGAACTGCTCCAATTTGTGCGGACAGTACAAAAAGAACCTCTTATGGTATGGAA
>JAHHTR010000085.1 GCA_020024515.1 Angelakisella sp. | reverse complement strand
CTGGTTGGTTTCATGCTTCTGGATACTGCTAATATTTTTACAAATTGCTCTAAGGGTGCTCCCGAACGTTGTTTGAACGGTTGCCCACATCGTGATACTTGCCCATATTATGCACCGAGATTTTATCTTGAACACCCAAAAGCAATGGCAGACGGATTTAGAAAAGTTGTAAGCTTTGATACATCTAATGAAGCAGTACTGAAAGAACTTCAAACCAGTCCTTATAGACGTTGCGTATATGCTTGTGATAATGATGTAGTTGATAATCAGGTTGTTAATATCGAGTATGAAAATGGTGCAACAGATAGTAAAACAGGTGCAAGTGTGTCAGTTGAAAGTCATCTTGCAACACAGGCAGCCGAAGAAAGTCGCCTACAAGGAGGTATGCCAATTAATATAAAGGAATGGACAGAAAAATAATTTTTAATAAGCATTATTCAATTAAATTGTAAATATTCATTTTTCTTCCCCAAAACACATTTGCGATAGTTTTTCGCAGATGTGTTTTTATATTATATATAGTATAAAATATATAGTATAAAATATATAGTATAAAAATAAAGGCTAACGTGGTTTAAATCACATTAGCCTTATAATATTGAATTTTTATGATAAATTTATTTTATTCAAAGTCAATATTTTGTGGTTGATTTTTGTATTCTGTAATAGCAGTTGGTTTAAGTTTTGCAAGAAACAAGCTCAAAACAACCATACCAAGCGCAACTAATACCCAACCCATACCAACTGAGTAGAATGGAAGGAAACTTAAAGCATCGCTCAAAACTCTCAATGATGCAACATCTTTAAGTGAATATATTATACTAACTATACTAACAGTAAATACAGTTAAAGGATATATGTATTTATTGTTTTGTAGCCATTTGTCAAATAGACCAAGTAGTATTAGCACTATTGCAGTTGGATAAATTGCATTTAGTATAGGAACAGATATACTTAGTATAGCATTTAGACCTTGATTACATATTGCAAATGAAAATGTTACGATGATATATACCCAATGACGATATGTTAATTTAGTTGTCAGTGTAGAGAAATATTGTGAGATAGATGTGATTAGTCCAACGCAAGTTGTTAGGCAAGCAAGAGTAAATATTGTTGCAAGTACGATTGCACCAACATTACCGAATAGTTGGTCAACTATGCAGCGAAGTGTCCAAGCACCGTTGCCTTGTATTTCATAAACAGCAGAACTTTGCATTCCCATAAATGACAGTGCCGCATATATCAAAGTAAGTATAGAACCGGCGATTATACCGGCATAGATAGCATAGTGCATAACGTCTTTTTTCTCTTTTACTTTTAGGGAATTCAGTGTAGTAACGATAACAAGTCCAAAGTTTAAAGCTGCGATAGCGTCCATAGTGTTGTAACCTTCAAGGAAACCTGTTACAAAAGCATTATTTTGATATGCACCCCGCGCAGGTGCAACATCTGTTTTGCCGCCTATCAAGAAACTGAAAAATAGGAAAACCATAAGTATTAATAGACTTGGTGTCAATACTCTGCCTACTCTGTCAAGTAGTTTGTTCGGATTTAGTGCAAGCCAACCGGCTATTAGGAAAAATACCAGTGAATATAGCAGCATATAAATACCAAATGATGAATCAGCTGGAAGATATGGTGCGATTGCCATTTCGAATGGAACAGATGCCGCTCTTGGAATACCAAGTCCGGGTCCGATTGATAGATATATCAGTATTGTAAAAACAAATGCAAATTGTTTATTTACTTTTCCGGATAGTTTATCAAGTCCGTTGCATTTTGCGATTACTATTACACCAAATACTGGAAGTACCACAGCGGTAATAAGGAAACCCAATAATGCAAATAGTGTATTTTCACCTGCATTTTGTCCCAAAAATGGTGGAAAAATCAAATTGCCCGCACCAAAAAACAGCGAAAATAACATAAAGCTTACCAACATCATTTTTCTTTTACTCAATTTCATAAAAGTTCCTCCTAATTTATTCTGAACGTTTTGTCAGTGTGTTGGCACGACACTTATCTTAAAAAATGGCAACAAAAAAATCGCCCTTTAACTTAATAAAGGACGATTATAAACCGCGGTACCACCTTAATTCCGAATTCATTCAAAAAATTCGGCACTTACTTGTATCCAACAATACAACGCACCTATAACGTGGCTTGACTCCGACTCACTTACTAAATTTCAGTTCGCTTCTCATGGATGATTTCATCAAATGGTACATCTGACAGTTCACACCAACCACTGTCTCTCTGAAAGGATATAGCCAAAGATTACTTGTTCCAGTCTAAGAATTTATGTTAATCTTTATTGACATCGTCATTATATCACTATATCATTAACTTGTCAATAAAAAAACAAAAATTATTTTTAGCTTTTATAGCTTAATTTTTAATGTTATTATAACATTGTGTAAGTAAAAGTAAAATAATTTAGTAATAATTTATATATTTTTAAAAGGAGGTTATTTTGTGACAGTTCGTAAAATAAAGTCAAATGAAAGCACTTGTGTTAATGAAATTTTTGCAATAGCTTTTGAGTAGCCAATAGAAAATGGTCCTGCAAAGAGTAAAAATAAAAAAATACATCATTTGGCAGCATTTGATGAAAGTAATAAAGAAATGATGAGTACTATATCAATTTCTGATTATGATATAAAATTTGATGATAATATTTGCAAAATGGGCGGTATAGGTGGAGTTGCAAGTTTTCCGCAGTAGAGAAGACAAGGTTGTATACGTGCTTGCTTTGAGAATGCCTTGCAATCAATGTACAAAGAGGGCTATGAATTTTCTTATCTTTATCCGTTTTCAAGTAATTATTATCGAAAATTCGACTATGAAAGTTGTGTGCGAAAATATTATGTAACTGTAAATTTATCTTTTCTTATGCCACAACAAAGTTTGGGTTCGTTTTATTTAGCTGACAGCAAAAACCCATTTTTAGATGAAGTAAGAAGTAATGAGTATTGATAAAGTATGGGAAAACTCTTATAATATGATGGTTCAGTATAATAAAGAAGATTATGAATGGTTTACAAAAAGTGAACCTGCAATAAAGCAAGATTTTACATATGTTTATTTAAATGAAAACAATATAGCAAAGGCATATACCACATTCCATAAAGAAGACCAAAGTGACGGAAGAAATTTAATTTGTACTCGTTTTAGCTTTGTTGACAAAGATGGATATAATGGATTGATGAGGATATTTAAAGCTTTTTCATCAGACCATAGTTTTGTTAATTTTTATTTGACTTTTGATGTTTCTATGCAATATTTAATGTCCGAATTGTGGATGGGTGCTGTTAATTGGAAAGTTAATCAAGCGGGAATGGTTCGTGTTATTAATGCCGAAAATATATTAAAGAAAGTAAAATATATCAGTACAGGTAAAGCTATAATAAAAATAACAGACAAATATATCAAAGAAAATAATGATGTGTTTACAGTTTATTTTGACAGTGATAAATTTACTTCCATTGAACGAAGTATAGTAGAGCCTGATATTATAATTGACATTATAACTTTTTCCGCACTTATTTCGTATGTGTGTAATTTTAATGATGCAAAGAAATGGCTTGACGGACTGCAAATTATGAATTAAGACATAAAGTTTGAAAATATATTTTACTCAAAACTATTATTAATAACAGCTACTTTTTAATTATATGATATAAGTCCTCATACTTTTTTGTATGGGACTTTTATCATTTGATGAATAAGTATATTGTAATACAGAATTATACAAATAGTTTAATTTTAGAATAATTTTTCTATCGCAAAAAGTTTTTTCTTTTGACTTAAAAGACAAAATGCGCTTTCAAAAATACTCTTGCACAACTAAAAGTATTCTGTTTTCTGCGGAAAATGTCTTAGGCTCTGCATAAATACCACAATTTTTTGAAAAAATTTGAGTAAAACTTTTGTGACTTCGTCAATTTAATAATACCACTATTTCTTTCTATAAATAAAGGTATATAACTAAACTTATAATTTAGCTATGTGCCTTTGCTTTTTAATTATTATAGTGATTTTGCGTTCATAATTTTTTTTATAAATATATCACGAATACTATCAAGTTCACCAAGTCCTTGTATTTTACATTCTACTGTAAAACCAGCAGCTTTGAGTAGAGAACGTAAGCTATCCGGCTCATCACTTGCCATATCGTTTGTGGCATGGTCACCGGCAACAAACATTAGTGGAGCAACAACAGCTTTCTTTTGCGGAATGTCTTTTATATTAAATAACAGATCTTCAAAAGTCGGTGTGCCCTCTACTGTACATAGACGCATACTAAAATTTTTGAGTGCTTGCATTTTTTTATCCATTTCAATATATATATCATTTGACTTGTGCTCAGTACCATGTCCCATAAGTATCAGTATTTTATTGTTATCTATTGGATATGCTTTTTTTAAGATATCAATCATTGTATCAATGTCAGAACTGTCACACAAAAGCGGAAGACCTATTTTGATATTTATTTTTTCTTTGAATTTACTTGCCATACTACATAGTTTATCATATTCGTCACCCGAAATTAGGAGTGTAGGTTGAATGGTCACTTCTGTATAACCATCATCGAGTATTTTTGTAAACGCCTCATCAATAGAGTCTACACTGATATTATATTTGCTCATTAATCTTGAACGAACAATTCCGCTTGTGAATGCACGATATATAGGTGTATTTGTAAATACTCGTGCAATATGTTCCTCTGTCTTTACAATATTTTTTTCAAGTGCATCTAAATATGTTGTCCCAAAACTGACAACTAAAATTGCGTTTTTCATTTTATAATTCTCCTAAGTATAGATTTTGTGCATAATTGTAAAAGTTTTTACTATAAATAAAAATTTTTATAAAATTATATCATGTAAATAATATTAAAATCAATATTTATAACTACATAATAAATATTAATTTTATATATTGTTATATTTTTATTAGACAATGGTTGACTATAATTTTGTTTCGTGATATATTTAAAGTTGGTGATTTTGAATATATAAATATATTTAAGCAAAATTTTTTAAGCGAGGAGTTATATATTAAAGATGAGTATTATAAGTTTTTTGATTGCTATTATTGCATCGACAATAGGTAGCATAAGCGGTATTGGTGGTGGAATAATTATTAAGCCGGTAATGGACGCAATTTCGGGACTGGCTCCTAACATAATAAACTTTATGTCTGGATGTACAGTTCTTTCAATGGCGGTTTCTTCATACATACGCAACCTAAAAAGTCCTATAAAGCTAAATTACAAAACAACTTTATGGTTGGCGCTTGGCGCGTGTATAGGTGGATATTATGGTAAAGTGCTATTCTCAGCATTTACAGGTAATGTTAAACTTGTACAATCTATAATATTACTTATAATTAATCTTTTGGTTATGCTGTATCTTGTTAAAAAATCAAGTATAAAAACTTTACATACAAAGAATTTTTTAATATGTACAATAATAGGTCTTGTGCTTGGTGTCAGCTCATCATTCTTAGGCATTGGCGGTGGCCCTATTAATATTGTGGTTCTGTCATTCTTCTTCTCAATGTCTGCAAAAGAAACAGCAAGAAATTCTCTGTTTGTTATTTTGTTCTCACAATTTACAAGCCTTGTAACAACATTTGCGACACACTCTGTTCCTGAGGTTGATATATTTACACTTGTTATTATGTGTATAGGTGGTGTTGTGGGTTCAATTATAGGTTCAATGATTGCCTCAAAGATGGACGATAAAATGACCGATAAGTTCTTTGCAATATTGCTTGTTTTCTTAATTTTGTTAAATGTATATAATGTAGTTGTTGCATTTTAATTAAATATAAGCTAATAAATAATTTAAGGCATAGGCTAAATGATAAGTTTAGTCCTATGCCTTTTCTGTATTATCCAAGAATTGATTTTAGATCTTCCTCGGGAGTTGTAATTGGTGCAATTCCATAGTTATTAACCAAAATATTAAGTACATTGGGTGAGATGAATGCGGGTAGTGTAGGACCGAGTTTAATGTTTTTTATGCCTAGATATAAAAGTGTAAGGAGTACACATACCGCTTTTTGTTCGTACCAAGAAAGTATCATACTTAGAGGAATTTCGTTTACATCGCAATCAAAAACTTTTGCCAGAGCGAGTGCAATTTGTATAGCGGAGTATGTATCATTACATTGTCCGATATCCATTAAACGCGGAAGACTTCCTATATTGCCTAAATCCAAGTCATTAAAACGATATTTACCGCAAGCAAGAGTCAGTATTACTGTATCTTTTGGTGTCTGTTTAACAAATTCTGTATAATAATTTCTTCCGGCTCTTGCGCCGTCACAGCCACCTACAAGGAAAAAGTGCTTTATTGCACCACTTTTAACAGCATCTGCAACAGTATCGGAAACACTCAGTACCGTATTTCTGCCAAAGCCTGTAAGCACTTTGCTGCCGCCGTTTATTCCTGTCATTGTTACATCTTCATTGTATCCGCCAAGTTCTAATGCTTTATTTATGATAGGTGTAAAATCTTTGTCTTTATTAATATGTATAATATCTGGAAAAGCAACAACTTCTGTTGTAAATACTCTGTCGGCATAGCTGTTTTTGGGTGGCATTAAGCAGTTGGAAGTATATAGGATAGGTGCGGGGATATTGGTAAATTCTTTTTGTTGATTTTGCCAGGCTGTACCAAAGTTCCCTTTAAGGTGTGCATATTTTTTTAGTTCAGGATAAGCATGTCCCGAAAGCATTTCACCATGTGTATATATGTTAATTCCTTTGCCATCTGTCTGCTCCAAAAGTTTCTTTAAATCATATAAATCGTGACCTGTAATAACAATAAATGGACCTTTTTCTATTGTCATTGTAACTTCGGTAGGTGTAGGGTGACCATAAGTTTCTGTGTTTGCTCTGTCAAGTAATTCCATACAAATTAGGTTTACTTTTCCGACTTCCAGTGAAATTTCAAGTAATCTATCGGTTGAACAGCTGTCCATGCCTATTATTACCAGTGCCTTATATATGAATTTATATACTTCATCACTGTAATAACCAAGCACCGCTGCATGATAAGCATAAGCGGCTATGCCACGAAGACCAAAAAGAATTAACGATTTTAAACTTTTAATATCTTCATTAGGCTCATTCCATAGCTTATTCATATCATAGTCATTGTTTTTGCCACAACAAGATGTGCATGTAAAACAGTTCGGAATAATTTTCCTTTTTTCAAGCGCTACTTTTTTAAGCGCCTCGTTTATGCTATTATTATCAAAATTAACATTTGTCAGCGTGATAAAAAGACTTTCTATGATAATTGCATTTGCAGTGTCAGAAATTAAGTCCTCATTGCCCTCTGTTGCTCGTGCAAAACCAATAATAGCACCTGTCAATTTATCTTGCAGAAGTGCTGTATCTTCTTTTTTACCACATACACCCATATTTCCTGAACAGCCTTTACAATTTGCTGTTTGCTCACATTGATTACAAAACATATTTTTATTCTCCATGTATTTATTTATAAATTTATTATATAATTTTACCATCGGAAGTTATAGTGATTACTTCACAAGGTATATTTTTACCACTGTTTCCAATAGCTGTTTTTGTTGCAAAACTAAGTCCACCGCAACATGGAACTTGCATACGAACTACGGTAATACTGTTTATATTGTTGCTCTCTATAATTTGTGTAAGTTTTTCAGCATAATTTACACTGTCAAGTTTTGGACAGCCTATCATTGTTACTTTGTTTTGCATAAATTTATTATGAAAATTTGCGTAGGCAAAGGCTGTGCAGTCAGCAGCAATCAGTAAATCTGCATTATTGAAAAAGTAAGCATTAGTAGGAACAAGTTTTATTTGTACAGGAAAATTTTGCAGTTGACTTATAAGTTCTATATTTAGATTATTGTTAGCCATTTCTTTTTCTTTATTTGCACGTAATACAGCCTCTTTGTCATAAGCAGGAGCTTCTCTTTGTTCAAAAGATATTGCAGCAACCGGACAGGCTGGTAGACAATCTCCCAAACCGTCACAATAATCTTCACGCAAAAGTTCAGCCTTACCATTAACCATGCCGATAGCTCCCTCGTGACATGCTGTTGCACATAATCCGCAACCGTTGCATTTTTCTTTGTCTATCTTTATAATTTGTCTAAGCATTTGTTTTTTCTCCTTGTATATATAAATAATATTTAAATGTATGTATAATATAGACACTATATTTGACATTGTATAAAAATAATAATATACTAAAAGAAATATGTATGTTGAAAATTCAACAAAAGAGGTGGCTGTATGGAAGAATATTATCCAATATTAAAAAAATGTGTATTGTTTGATGATATAAAAGATGAAAATTTATCATCAATGCTAGCTTGTTTGGGAGCAAAAAAAATAACAGTTAAAAAAGGACAACCTATTTTTCGTGAGGGTGATACCGCAAATTGCGTTGGAATAGTTCTAAGCGGTTCGGTAAAGCTAATTCGTGAAGACTATTACGGTAACCGAAGTATCGTTGCATATATACCGCCGAGCGAAGTGTTTGGCGAAACTTATGCCTGTGCCGGAATATCATCACTTCCTGTGAGTATGGTAGCTGATGAAGACAGTATTTGTTTGTTGATTGATTGCAGAAGAATAACTACAAGCTGTACAAATTCGTGTGTATTTCATAGTCAAGTTATTTTTAATTTACTTCGCTTAGTAGCTTGCAAAAATTTGGTTTTTGACCAAAAAATTGAGGTTACATCAAAAAGAACTACAAGAGAGAAGTTGATGACATATCTTTTGGGACAGGCAAAAATGAATGGAAGTAATACATTTACCATTCCGTACGACAGGCAGGCGCTTGCCGATTACTTGGAGGTAGAACGCAGCGGACTTTCGGCTGAAATAAGCAAGCTTCGTAAAGAAGGAAAATTAGAGAGTGAAAAAAATATGTTTATATTATTGTAAGTATTTATAATAAATCAATGTTTTGAGTTTGCTTTTAAAATATTAAATTATATAAAAAATAATTAGAATATTATATTAAC
>JAHHTR010000084.1 GCA_020024515.1 Angelakisella sp. | reverse complement strand
CGGCAGAAATTATTTTATATTTATGGGCTAGCATATTACTTTTTATAAAAATATATATTTAAGTCACAATTTATTATTGAAATTCACTATTAATCACAAAAGTCATATAAATCAAAATTAAACAGTTCTCCCAAAGAAGAAGATACCGGCTCTTTTTCCTGTTTAAAATTATCCAAAATCGGTTTCATAATTTCTTTGAATTTTTCTTCGTCTTGCGAAAGCACAAATAATTTGGCTGTGTTTTTTGCGTCCCACATAGCATCATGTGCTTTACCATCAAATTCGGTTTCTATTGAAGATATTGCTTTTTCGAGTGACATAATACTGGTAATATTCAATATTTTACTGTATTCTTTTTGAAAATCTATCCAGTTTTCTTTTACATAATTATAATTTTCATCTTGCTCATAATTTTTAAGTTTACATTCCTTTTCAAGTTGTTCTAAGTCTGTTTGACTCCAAGCATATACTTTGTAATTATCTTTTCCACAATATTTTATACAAAAGTTTATAAAATCTGTAACTGCGTCTTCAAATATCGGTGCATTTAATATATCTTCTGTCTTTATGCCTGTAAGTTCTGTTATTCGGGTATTTACTCTTTCGTTATACATAGGCTTTACATATTGTGAATATTGCTTAAATTCCACAAAATTTTCATCAAGTATAACAGCGCCTATCTCTATTATTTCATTTTTACATATTTTACGTTCTTCTTTATGCACTTTGCTAATAGGATTCATCTCAAAATCAATAAATATGTGTTTCATTATACCTTACTCTCCTTCATCTGCAATAGAATGGCTATGTTATGATAAAAAATATAAATCTATATTTTACATACTTATTTAAAAATTAATACTATTTACAATAGAATTAGCCCAGAATAATCTTTTAAAAAATCACCCTGAGCAACATCAATAAATTATTATTTAATTAAACTCTCCGCTAAATCTTCCAACCAATCGCCCTCAAACGATTCTACTGCACCTTGGTCACATTTTTTAGCAATTTGCGTATCCATAGGAAGTTTTGCTATATTTTTTATTCCATATTTCTCTGCAATTTCTTCTATATGGCTTTCTCCGAATATACTGTGTTTTTCACCACACTTATCACATTGGAAATATGACATATTTTCTACTAATCCCAATACAGGAATATTCATAAGGTCAGCCATCTTAACAGCCTTTTCAACTATCATAGAAACAAGCTCTTGCGGACTTGTTACCACAATTATGCCATCAAGTGGCAATGATTGGAAAACTGTAAGTGGAACGTCACCTGTTCCCGGTGGCATATCAACAAACATAAAGTCAACATCATTCCACATAACGTCTGTATAGAATTGTTTTACTGTTCCCGCAATTACAGGACCACGCCAAACAACAGGATCTGTATCATTTTCAAGCAACAAGTTTACACTCATTACTTCTATACCTGTTTTTGTCATTACAGGAAACAGTCCTGTTTCGTTTCCCTGTGCTTTTTCGTGTAAACCAAAAGCTTTCGGAATAGACGGACCTGTTATATCGGCATCTAAAATAGCTGATTTATACTCTTTTCTTTGCATTGTTACAGCCATCATTGATGTAACTAAACTTTTACCTACACCGCCTTTACCACTTACTATACCTATAATCTTTTTAATATGTGATTGTGGGTGCGATTTCAATAAAAAACTTTGTTGTTCCTTTTCTCTATCTGAACAATTTTTACTGCATGTACTGCAATTATGATTACAATCTGACATTTTCTTTTTCTCCTTCTCTTATATTTATCAACAATACTTGCATAATATACAAATATGTGTTAAGCAAAATTTTATCAAATAATTACACATTTCTTTTGCTTGCATAGTATTTTGAGACATTTTTTTGTACAGATTTTTTATAAGAAGATTTAAGATGATTTATATCAACACGATCGATTTCATCATATATTCTTTCTCTCTCTTTTCTGATAAAAGATACCTGTTCTCTATTTCTCTCACGAGCATTTTTTTGACGTTTTTCCAGTAGCATACGCTTATTTTTTCTGGTCTGCTTTCTTATTCCATATCCCATCATTATAAACACTCGATATGATAGATAAACAAAAAATCCCACAAAAACTATTATTAGTAACATAAAAAATGCTATCATTATACTATCTGCAACAGCATCACCTGTTCCAAGTCTTGCTGTCGGTGTAACTTCCGTTCCCGACGGCTTTACTATTTCTTCTATAGAGAAAGTAAGCGGTGCTGTATACACCACAACATCATCAGGTGTAATTACCGAAAAAGTAGGATTTATATCTCTGCTGTTAACATAGTACTCGGGTACATTATATACTATTTTATAATTATTTGTTGTTCCTATCGGTGCCAAAAAACTATGTACGGTATTTGTACTCAATCTAATTTTTGCTGACGGTGTATTCACATCTGATACCGGCACTTCTTTGACACCAATATCATGTGGTGACAATGTTATTTTTTGATAATTATTAAAACAATAATCAAGTAATTTTGCCGCATCATTAAATTTTGCCGCTGTACCTTTCGAATCCATAGTAACAACTATAAGTTTCATGTCGTTTCTTTCGGCAAGTGCCACAAGTGTATGGTTTGCGTCCCATGTATAACCCAGCTTTCCACCCAAAATACCGTCATAATAGTATTTTGAATTTTTATTCATCATAGCATTCTGAACAAGGAATCTATAACCTCTGTCTTTTATATTTGTTCTTGGCATCTTATATTCTGTCGAACCAAAAACTTCCGCAAAACCCGGAACACTAAGTGCAAACCTTGTTATTTCCGCCATATCCGCTGCCGATGAATAATGTCCTTTTTTATCAAGTCCATTTGGGTTTGCAAAATGTGTATTTTGCAAACCCAAATCGTGAACCTTACTATTCATTAAATCCACAAAAGTGGTCATAGTTCCGCCTACATACTCCGCAACAACATTCGCCGCATCATTTGCACTTATTAATTGTGTAGCCATTACTACATCACGAAACGTAACTATTTCACCCGGTTCAAGTGCTATGTGTGTACTGTTTGGCTCTATTGAATATGCCGCCTCACGTGATACGGTAATTTTATCGTCCAAATTTCCACGTTGCAGTGCAAGAGCAAGTGTCATTATCTTCGTTATACTTGCCGGCGCTTTTCTTTTATCTTTATTTTTTTCAATTAAAACTTGACCTGTTTCCATATCTATAACGACATACGTATCTGATACTATACTTAAATTTGGTGTATATGCATATACAGATTGTGGAAATGTGATAGTTAAAATCGAAAAAACACTTAAAAAAAGACTCAATAATTTTTTTTTAGATATTTTCTTCAATTTCCTTTTTGCTCTCTTTCCCATAATACATCTTTGAAAAATTTTCTCAAGTAATACCGCACAATTACATATAAATATTAATTGTATGATGTTCCCTTAATATATAAAATTATAAACCTTCCTTTACAAAAGATGTTCCACCTGTATCTTTATTGTATCTAAGTATCATACCGTCATCACACGAAACATAAAAAGTACCTCTATGTTCTTTTCTTGTTGCTGAATAATCCGCAATAACATCAAAAACATAATATTTCCAGCCATCAATTATGACAGGTTCAGGCAATAGTTCAACAGTATAAACACTGATTTCAGCTCTGAAATTTGTCTCTTTTTTTGTTAAAGAGAGTAGTATTTCTTTCGCTTGTTCTTCTGATATTTTGTTTTTAGGTTCTTCCACTATTGGTTTATCTATTTTCATCAGTACTTCCTGTAAATCCACAAAATATTTTCCATCATTAAAAGATATTGTCATTTCTATCTTCTTGTCATCTGTTTTTGTTGGCATTTGCAGTTTTACACTGTTTTTATCATTAGAAATTTCAAGTAATTCAGCACCATAATCTGACTTTAAAAGATCAATATATATTTTTATATCATCTGTTAAAGTAGTTGTTGAATTTTCTATATTTTTATACTCATATTTTAAACCCAAATAAAGACCATCTCCACCTATTGTACCTTTATTTAACAAAAATCTTACATCTTTATTTACAGTAGACAGTGACGGTATTGAAACAGTTCCTATCTTATATGTCATTGGGTTTTCTTTTAATGAATACTTATCCCACGAAACAGTTGCAGCAACAATACACACAATTACCAAAAGTAAATAACAAAAATAAAACAATACACTTACTATGCTTGTATTATTTCTTCGATTAACTCGTTTTACCGGTGGTATTTCATCTTTCATTTCTTGCATTTTCTCTTTTTCCTTTATAATAATTAATCCTAAACATAATATATTTAAATCCTCAAAAAACTTATTCCCAAAATATATATTTACACGACAAATTAATTATATCACAAAATAAAATTCTTTTCCACCATTTTGGAATTATATTTACTTAAAATATTTTCAACAAAAAAAAACTAAGTCTTACTATTTATAAGATAGAAAGACTTAGCCATTTTTATTATTATACTATAACGCTTAATAAATGTTCTGCTATATTTTCCAGTGGAAGTTGTTTAGCCACACCACCATTATTAAATGCAACCATTGGCATACCGTAAACTACACAAGTTTCCTTGTCTTGTCCTATTGTATAAGCACCTTTTTGTCTCATTTTCAGCATACCTTTTGCACCATCTGCACCCATACCTGTTAATATTATACCATAGGCATTTTTACCCGCTGTATCTGCAACAGAATCAAAAAGAACATCAACCGACGGACAGTGACCACTGACTTTTTCTCCACGTTTACTGCTTACATAGTAACCTTTGGCATCTTGCATAAGTCTTAAATGATACTCTCCCGCACCTATAATAATGTTACCCTGAGTTACTCTGTCACCGTCTTCTGCCTCTTTTACATTCATTTTACAAATTTTATTCAGTCTTTCACTATACATTTTTGTAAAACCTGCGGGCATATGCTGAACTATTACAATACCCGGAGTAGTCGGTGGCAAATCTCTTACAACTTCCAAAATTGCCTCCGTACCACCTGTTGACGCACCTATTGCTATTACTGTCTTGTTTGATGCCATTATTGGTTTATTGAAAATAGGTCTTACTTTTGGTTTAGACGGTTCTTTTGTCGTATCTTCTTTCCCTATTGTTCTCAAAATACCAACAGAAGCTTGTCTTACTTTTGCAATAGATGCTATTTTTATTTTTCCCAGTAATTCATTAAAAAACATATTAAAATCATTTGGAGATTTTATTAATGGTTTTCTTACAAAATCAACAGCACCTGCCTGCAATGCTTCCAATGCATTTATCGGTAAAGAACTTACTACAACAACAGGAACGGGACACATAGGCATAAGTTTCTTTAAAAAATCTATACCGTTTAATTTTGGCATTTCTACGTCTAATGTAACCACATCAGGTTTTAATTGCTTAATTTTCTCATAAGCATCAAAACTATCTACTGCCACACCAATTACGTCTATATTACTTTCTTCTGAAAGACGTTTTTTCAAAGTTTCACGAAAAAGTAAAGAATCATCAACAATCAAAACTTTCGTCTTTTTTAACAAACTCATTTATCTCAGCTCCTTCTTTGATAGATTGCCGGCTGTAAATACGTATATTTTGTTGTTTCTTTATTTATAACCTCCGAATGTCCTATAAATAAAAATCCATCTTTTGCTGTTACATCATAGAACTTATTTATTAATTTTTCTTTTGTAGGTGCATCAAAATATATCATGACATTTCTGCAAAAAATTAAATCGAACGGTTTTTTTACGCTAAATGGCTCCATTAAGTTTCCTGTACGGAAAACAACTTCTTTTTTGATTTTTGGACAAATCTCAAAAGTTCCGTCTTTTTTATCTATAAGATATTTACCCACCCAGTGTTTTGGAATATCTTTTATTTCTTCCTCTGTGTAGATACCTTTTTTTGCTTTATCCAGTGCTCTCATTGAGATATCTGTTGCAAGAATAGTTGTATCCCACTGTGATTTTCTTGAACCAAAGTATTCATCTATCACCATTGCAATAGTATATGGTTCTTGTCCAGATGAACATGCGGCACTCCATATTCTTACATCACGTGTGTTTTTAAACTTTTCTTCAAAGAAAGGCAAAACTTTCTTTTGCATATAATCAAAATGCTCATATTCTCTTAAAAAATATGTATGATTTGTTGTTATCTTATTCAAAAAGGTTGTGACCTCATTACCTGTCTTGTCATTAAATAACAAGTCCATATATTGACTAAAATGAGTCATCCCTTTTTCAATTAAAGTATTTGACAGTCTACCTTCTATTAAAACACGTTTTTTTGCCAAATTGATACCGTATCTGTCATATACAAACTTTACAAGTGTCTCAAATTCTTTATCTGTTAATTTTATCAAAACACTTTTTCCCCCCTACAAATGTATTTTAATATAAAAATCAAAGTGTTGTATTATTTTTTTACGAAACACATACAACACTTTTTTTCTAATTTACTTTTTGATATTAGCGTCTGTCAAAAATTTTTCAAGGTCAATATTCATTATTATTCTTTCTCCGACTTTTGACACATTTGTTACATATTGTGTATCTTGATTAGATACAGTGTTAGGGAATTCCGAAACTGAAATTTGATCCAAATCCACAACATCAGCAACACTGTCAACAATTAAACAAACAACTGTATCTTGATAGTTTATCTCTATTATACAAGTTCTCTCTGTATATTCAATTACAGGAAGTCCCAGTTTTGTACGTGCCTCTATTACAGGCATTATTCTACCACGCAAGTTTATAATACCTCTTATATGGCTAGGCAATCCCGGAACACGTGTAATTTTTTGCATATTTATTATTTCATTTACGTACGAAAGTTGTATACCGTAATATTTTTCACCTATCATAAATGTAAGTGATGAACCCATAAGGTCATCAGTTTTTTCATCAAAGTTAGTCATTACTTCTTCCATATTATTCCCCCCTTAATCAGTGTTTACCCAACAAATTGTCAATATCCAAAATTAAGCTGATACTTCCATCACCCATAATTGTACAACCTGTAAGACCTATACTCTTAATGTTATATTTATTTAGATATGTTGGGAAAGGTTTTACAACTACTTTTTGTTCACCAAGAAGTTCATCGGCAAAAATACAAGCTGCACTTCCACTATTTTCTATTAACAAGAATATACCCTTTGACAAATCTGTTTCACCGTTTTCCACATTAAACAATTCATGCAGACGGATAATAGGGTAACATTCACCACGCAACATAATAACTTCTCTGCCACTTGTATCTGTTATTACTTTTATATCTTCCGAAAGTTTAAATGTTTGACGGATAGAAGTTATGGGAACTGTGAAGATCTCATCATAAACTGAAATTGTCATACCTGCAACTATTGCCAATGTCAGTGGTATTTTTATAGTAAATGTTGTTCCTTCCCCAACCACTGAATCAACAGATATAGAACCACTTACCTTTTCAAGATTTTGACGAACAACGTCCATACCAACACCACGTCCCGAAAACTCGGTTACTGTCTCGTTGGTTGAAAATCCGGGAAGCATTATCATTCCAAATACTTCTTTGTCTGTATATTCGGCTTTTGCCTTTGTCAATAGTCCGTTTTTCTCAGCTTTTGCAAGTATTTTTTCACGATTCAGTCCGCAACCGTCATCCTTTAGTATAATAACTATCTCACCACCGATATTTTGTGCAGATAGTGTTATTGTACCTTTCTCATCTTTACCCTGAGCCAAACGTTCTTCCGGTAGCTCTATTGCGTGGTCCATAGCATTTCTTATCATATGCATAAATGGATCACCAAGCGCATCATTTATTGTTTTATCTACTTCTGTATCTCCACCGATAGTTACAAGTTCTACTTCTTTACCAAGCTTTTTGTTCATATCTCGTACTATACGGTTCATTTTTTGGAACACACCATTAATTGGCACCATTCGTATAGACATTACTACATCTTGCAGTTGATCAGTAAGTTTACGTAATTGACGTGCAGATTTATTAAAATTATCCAGTTGTAGACCTTTTAAATCAGGGCTATTTGTAACCATAGCTTCATTGATTACTATTTCACCCATTATATCCATCAATAAATCAAGTTTAGATTGATTTACACTTATAAGACTTTGTTTTCCTGCTGATGATTGCATTTTGTTCGCATTATTTTGTGACTCAGCCTTTGGTTGCTCCGGTTTTTTGGGAGCTTCCGGTTTCGCTTGCGCAGGTTTTTCTTCTTTTACAGTCTCTTTTGGTTTTTCCTCAGCAGGATTTGAAACATTAGGTTTTGCATCATCTTCCACTTCGTATGATTTCATGCTTACAGAATTTTCTATAATACTGTAAATGTCATCTATTGGTAATGTTGTTTTTAGTTTAATAAGCAAACCATTTGTTGCTATCTCACTTGAACAAGCGGAATTGCTTTCAGGATTTTCAGGAATAGACTCAATATAATCACAAGCTTCTTGTAATTTTGATATCAACATAAATGCACGTATATTTTCCATTTGGCAACCATCTTCAAAAAATACACGTATTTTATAAAGAGTATCATCTATTGAATCAACAATATTTTCTTCTTCGACAGTTTCGCTTACTGTATTTGCAACCACAGATTGTTGTGGTGTACTTTCTGTCTTTTTCTCTATTGGTGTGCCATTTACAAATGCGTTTACTTCATCAATTTGTTCAGCAATCGCTTCTATTAAATTAGAAGAATCTGCGGGATAATAGCTTTCGCTATCCTCTTGCAAAAGTTCTACTTCTGACTTAAAGAAATCCGATGCTTTAAAAAGTAAATCAAATAAAACTGAATTGTCTCTATCCATTACTTCATTATGTTCACGAATAATAAAGAAAAGATCCTCTACACGATGTGCAAGTGTAGAAACAGTTTCTATTCCCATCATTGCAGATGAACCCTTAATAGTATGCATTATACGAAATATTTCATTTATATTTTCTGATGAAATATTGTGTTGCTTTTCACCTTCCAATAATATTTCATCAAGCTCATCTAAAAGGGTACTAGTGTCCAAAACGTATGTACCTATCATTGGTTCCATACTAGCGTCAATATAACTCATTTTATCACCTACTAAATTTGATTATTTACTTTTTTATAATACCACTACCCCAAAAAAATTTTTGATAATATAAAAAAAGCATGATTT
>JAHHTR010000083.1 GCA_020024515.1 Angelakisella sp. | reverse complement strand
ATATTATACAAAGACTTTAATCATTAAAATAATTAGAATATCATCAATATTATAATTATAGTCTTTATTTAATAGTATTTTGTTGTATTTTTATTTTATTATTAAAATTTTTGTTTGACTTAAAAGTAAAAGGGAACCCCCTTTAATGTAATCATACATCAAGGGGGTAATTTTTGTTCACTGATATAGAACTAAATAATTGATATAATCAATTATTTGTTTGACTCACTTACTGCAACAGCGCAAGCAACCGTCATACCAACCATTGGGTTGTTACCGGCACCGATAAGACCCATCATCTCAACGTGAGCAGGCACTGATGAAGAACCGGCAAATTGAGCATCACCATGCATACGACCCATAGTATCTGTTAGACCGTATGAAGCAGGACCTGCACCCATATTGTCCGGATGAAGTGTTCTGCCTGTACCGCCGCCTGATGCAACTGAGAAGTATTTAACATCGTTTTCGTAGCACCATTTTTTGTATGTACCGGCAACTGGATGTTGGAAACGTGTTGGGTTTGTTGAGTTACCTGTTATAGAAACATCAACTTTTTCGTGACGCATTATTGCAACACCTTCGTTAACGTCATTTGAACCATAACATTTAACTTTTGCTCTCTCACCGTCTGAGAATGCTTTTTCACGAATAACTTTTAGTTCCCCTGTGTAGTAGTCATATTCTGTTTCTACATATGTGAAACCATTGATTCTTGAAATGATGTAAGCAGCATCTTTACCAAGACCGTTTAGGATAACTCTTAGTGGAGATTTACGAGCTTTGTTAGCATTTCTTGCGATACCGATAGCACCTTCTGCAGCAGCGAATGACTCGTGACCTGCTAGGAAGCAGAAACAATCTGTTTCTTCACGAAGTAGCATAGCACCTAGGTTACCGTGTCCTAAGCCAACTTTTCTTGCGTCAGCAACTGAACCTGGGATACAGAATGCTTGTAGACCTACACCGATTGTTTCAGCAGCTTGTGCAGCCTCTGTAACATCTTTTTTAAGTGCAAGTGCAACACCTAGTGTATAAGCCCAAACAGCGTTTTCGAAAGCGATTGGTTGTATACCTTTAACGATTGCTTCTACATCTATACCTTTAGAATTACAAATTTCTTTTGCTTCTTCTAAATCTTTAATGCCATACTCTTTTAAACATGCGTTTATTTGTGGCATTCTTCTTTCTTGACCTTCAAATTTAACCATTATAAAATACCTCCTATCCTTTCTTATTCTTCACGTGGGTCTATATATTTTGGTGCATCTGCATATCTGCCGTATGTACCTGTATTTTTTTCCATAGCTTCGGCTGGGCTTACACCATGACGGATATCTTCCATCATTTTGCCTAGTTTAACAAATTTGTAGCCGATAGCTTCACCGTCATTGTCAACAGCAACTGATGTAATATAACCTTCTGCTAATTCTAGGTAACGAACACCTTTAACTTTTGTTGAGAAGATTGTACCAACTTGTGAACGTAGACCTTTACCCAAGTCTTCTAGAGATGCACCTACCGGCAGACCATCTTCTGAGAAAGCTGTTTGTGTACGGCCGTATGCAAGTTGTTTGAATATTTCACGCATTGCAACGTTGATAGCATCACATACAAGGTCAGTATTTAGTGCTTCCAACAGAGTTTTACCCGGTAAAATTTCACCAGCCATAGCTGCTGAGTGAGTCATACCTGAACAGCCAAGAGTCTCAACAAGAGCCTCCTCGATTATACCGTTTTTAACATTTAGTGTTAGCTTACATGCACCTTGTTGTGGAGCACACCAACCAATACCATGTGATAGACCTGATATATCAGTGATTTGAGTTGATTTTACCCATCTACCCTCTTCAGGAATTGGAGCAGGACCATGATTTGGGCCTTGTTTTAGAGTGCACATACTCTCTACTTCATGAGAATAATTCATATTCTTTATACCCCTTTCGTTTGATTACAAGAAAACTTTATTAAGTGTATATTAATACACTTACCATTTATTATTATAAATGTTTATAGATAATTTATCAAGTATAAAAAAGCATAAAATCATAGAATTTATCAAATTATTTATTATTTTGCAAAAAATAAACTTATTTATGATGAATTTCTACACCATATACACTTTCAATAGCTATATCGCTCAGTTTAACAAGATTAATATTGATTATACCTAAGTTTTTTATATATTTTTTACACTCATTATCATAAAAAACATAGTCGTTGAATATCTCATTACTTACAATAACCAAATTTTTACATTTACTTATTAAATTCGTGATTGTATGAATAATATTTTCAATAATATGTATTTTGTCTGTTGCTTCGTCATACATTTCATTTGCAAGCAAATTTGACATACATTCCAACAAAATAGTACTATTCTTGTCAAAATGATACTCATTTATACTTTTTGTATTATATAGTTCCAGTGTCTCGAAACCTTTGCCAAAGCGCATTTCTCTGTGCTTTTTAATGCGTTCTTCGCCTTCCTTGCCATAGCTGTGCATAGTCGCAATATAATATAGTTTGTCAGTTTTATACTCTTTGTGTAAATTTACAGCCTTAGTTTCCGCAATACCAGACTTTCCACTGGAAGAGCCACCACTGATGAATATTGTCATAATGGTATATACTCCTCAATTTTAATATCTTTGAATGTCGGCATATTTTTGTATATTGACAGTGCCATATCCAACAATGGTATAACTGAGACTGCTCCTGCACCTTCGCCAAGTGCCATATTTGCGAATATTACAGGCGTGATGTTTAGTTTATCTGTAATTAGTTTCATAGCTTTTTCTTTTGACAAATGTGACGGAATTATATAACGGTTAACATTATTACATAAGTTATATGCGCACATTGCACTTACAGCAGAGATAAAACCGTCCATAATAACAGGTGTCTTATAATATGCACCTCCCAAAAACACACCGCACATCGCGCAAATATCAAGTCCGCCAACTTTTGAAAGTATGTCTATAACATCATCAAAAGGTGAATGTTTTTTTATAGCAGCTGTTATTATATTTATTTTGTGCAGTAGTCCGCTGTCGCTAAGTCCGGCTCCTTTGCCTGTAACTTCGCTGACCGGTAAATTTAATATAACACTTGTTATCGCGCTTGATGTTGTTGTATTTCCTATACCCATTTCACCTGTTGCAATTAAGTTATAGCCTTTTTCTTTTAATTCGCCAACAATTTTTATACCTGTCTCGATAGTCTTTATGACAATATCACGTGGAATACTGTTTATCTTTGAAAAATCATTTGTGCCGTTCATATACTTATAATTCGGCACGATTTGACTGTCTGTGTTCATACCGACATCATAGGCAAAAACATCTGTATTGCAAATTTTTGCTATATTGCAAACACTCGCCTTATGGTTAATAATATTTTCTGCGACAATTTTTGTAACACTGCTGTCGGTCTGTGTAACATTTTGTGCAACAATTCCGTTATCAGCACACATAACCGCTACGCATCTTTTGTCAATATTTCCACTGTTAATGGCGACTATTGTTGAAATGATATTTTCAAATTCCCCCATACTTTTCAGTGGTTTTGCTATACTGTCCCACCTATTTTGTGCAGATAAATATTTGTTATTATCAATAGGCTCTATATTTTTTATAACATCAAATAAATTTAACATTTCAGTTTAATTTTTCTCCTATTACAATCTTAAATACATCTTTTGCAGAATTAACATAGTAGGTTGCCTTTTGCTCATGCAGTTTATTTATATCGCAATATCCCCATTCCAAAGCTATGCAGTCCATATTTGCATTTTGCGCGGTTTTAATATCCACACAGGAGTCTCCTACAAAGATAACTTCTTCTGTCTTTAAATTCCATTTATTCAGTATCATTTCAACACCTTCAATATTCGGTTTCAGTGGAACAATACCGTCATCACCTTGCACTATATCAAATTGATTTTTTAGATAATGGTCTATTACTTTTAGTGCTGATGTATGTATTTTGTTTGTCAAAACAGCAAGTTTTATACCTTTTTGATTTAGTTTTTTTATAGTATCTTCCATGCCATCATATACTTTGCTGTCAACACAGTTATGCTTGCCGTAGTATGCAACCATTTTATTATAGCAATAGTTGACTATACTGCTATCGACATTTTGTGGCAATGCCCGTTCGACTAATTTTTGCATACCATTACCTATATAGCTTTTTATTTCTTCATAGGTGTGGGTAGGATAGCCTTTTTCTTGCAAAACATAGTTCATACTGTTTTGTAAATCGAAAAGTGTATTGACGAGAGTACCGTCTAAATCAAATATTACTGCCTTATATTGTTTATTCATTGTATACCTCTTCTAAATAATTATTAAATATTGATATTTATATTTTAAGATAAAAATAATAAAAATGCAAACAAGTAAAGTATTTTAAATAATATAGTAAAAATTAAATAGCCAAAAAAAACAGAATGTTTCAGTAGAAAAATCCACAAAAAACATTCTGTTTAAAAAATTATTTTATTTTGTAATTTATAAAAAAGAAATCATTCGTAATCAGCAACATCAACCCATTTTGCCAAAAGTTCTTTTTCTTCTTCTCTGTTTTTAAGTGTTTGTGTAGCTGCAACTATTGGTAGCCATCTTTGTACAAGTTGTTTTGGAATATCGGCTTTTTTGCTGAATAGATCTAAATATTTATCAGCAAGAGCTGGTTCTTCATGGAGTGAAAGAACAAGGAAAGTTCTTGCTGCATCAGCCGATGCGTTACCTTGTGTAGCATGCGCCCAGTCAATGATGTATGCTTCACCGTTTGGTTTAACTATTACATTACTTGGACGGAAGTCACCATGACAAACTTTTGTATGGTCATGCATACCTTCAAGTCTTGTTTGTAGCTCATATCTTGTTGTAGCATCAAAACTTGTAGCAGCAATTTTACGTTTCATTTTATCTTTTAGTTTTGTTAGCAGTGGGCTTGTTGCTTTGTGTATTTTTATTTGTAGGTCAACAAAAAGATTTAGATATTCGTCCATTTTTTCAGGATTCTTTTTCATCAAATCTTTTAGTGTTTCACCTTCGATAAACTCTGATACAATAGACCATTTGCCATCAATCATTTCTACACCTAAAAGTTTTGGAAGAGGTAGTCCTGTTTCTTCTACACGAGCTTGATTAAGTGCTTCGTTAAGAACATCAGCTTTGCTGTAATTTTCATCAAAAACTTTAACTACTTTATCTCCGTCTTTATAAATAGCTTTACTTGTTCTTGTAGTGATAAGTTTTGCTTGTTTATCCATAATAATTCCTCCAAAAATATATTTTTATTATGTGCGTTCAAGAAAGTGAAGAAGATTTTCTTACATCACTTTCCTTGAACTACCAACATTTAATTTTTATGAAAAACTTTTTTATAGAGGTGTATTAGTTACGACCATAGTAAGCATTTAGATACATTTCTTTTATCTCGCTCATTAGTGGGTAGCGTGGGTTTGCACCTGTACATTGGTCATCAAATGCTTGTTCAACCATTTCGTCTAGTCTTTCCAAGAACTCTTTTTCGTCTACACCGTAGTCTTTAATTGTCTTTTTGATACCAACTTTTTCTTTTAGTTCATCAACAGCAACTATAAGTGCGTCAACTTTATCTTCGTCTGTTTTACCTTTTAGTCCTAGGTAATCAGCAACTTCTGCATAGCGAGCCATTGTGTGTGGGTGGTCGTATTGGCTGAATGTACCCATCTTTGTAGGAACTTCAACACAGTTAAATTTAATTACTTGATTTATTAGAAGTGCGTTAGCAACACCGTGTGGTAGGTGGAAAAATGCGCCAAGTTTGTGTGCCATAGAGTGACAAACACCAAGGAATGCATTTGCGAAAGCCATACCGGCCATTGTAGCTGCATTTGCCATTTTTTCACGTGCTTTGTAGTCTGTTTGACCGTTTTCGTAAGCTTGTGGTAAGTTTTCGAATACCATTTTCAATGAACGTAGAGCCAACCCGTCTGTATAGTCTGTTGCAAGAATTGATGCGTAAGCTTCAAGTGCGTGAGTAACAGCATCTATACCTGATGCACTTGTTAGTCCTTTTGGTGCGTCCATCATCATATCACAGTCAACGATAGCCATATTTGGCATTAGTTCGTAATCAGCAAGTGGATATTTAACGCCTGTGCTTTCATCTGTGATAACTGCAAAAGGTGTAACTTCTGAACCGGTACCGGCTGATGTAGGAACAGCAATAAAGTATGCTTTTTCGCCCATTTTTGGGAATGTATATACACGTTTACGGATATCCATAAAGCGCATAGCCATATCTAGGAAGTCTGCTTCCGGATGCTCGTACATTACCCACATAATCTTAGCGGCATCCATTGCAGAACCACCACCAACAGCAATTATGCAGTCAGGTTTGAATGTGCACATTTGAGCAGCACCCTCTTTTGCACAAGCAAGTGTTGGATCAGGAGCAACATCAAAGAATGTTTGGTGCAAAATGCCCATTTCATCAAGTTTATCTGTGATACATTTTGTATATCCATGTGTATATAGGAATTGGTCTGTTACAACGAATACACGTTTTTTGCCCAAAACTGTTTTAAGCTCATCAAGTGCAACAGGCAGACAACCTTTTTTGATATATACTTTTTGAGGTGCTCTAAACCACAACATATTTTCTCTCCTTTTAGCAACAGTTTTAATGTTTATAAGATGTTTTACACCAACGTTTTCTGAAACTGAGTTACCACCCCATGAACCACAACCAAGTGTTAAAGAAGGAGCAAGTTTAAAGTTGTAGATATCACCTATACCACCTTGTGAAGAAGGAGTATTAACAAGTATTCTGCAAGTTTTCATTTTTGAAGCAAAGAATTTGATTTTTTCGTCCTCTGCTATTTCGTCAATATATAGTGAAGATGTATGTCCAAGACCGCCGTCATCTACAAGTCTTTCAGCTTTTTCTACTGCATCGTAGAAATCTTTTGCTTTATACATAGCAAGTACAGGAGATAGTTTTTCGTGAGCAAACTCTTCGCTCAAATCAACACTTTCTACTTCACCAATTAAGATTTTTGCTGTTTCAGGAACTTTAACGCCTGATAGTTCAGCTATCTTGTATGCTGATTGACCAACGATTTTTGCATTTAGCGCACCGTTGATGATAATAGTTTTACGTACTTTGTCGATTTCGTCTTTTTTAAGGATATAGCAACCTCTGTCAAGGAATTCTTTACGAACTTTGTTATAAATGCTCTCGTCAATAATTACTGATTGCTCAGAAGCACAAATCATACCGTTATCAAATGTTTTTGAATGGATTATTGAGCTTACTGCAAGTAGAATATCAGCACTCTTATCAATGATTGCAGGAGTATTACCAGCACCAACGCCAAGTGCAGGTTTACCGCTTGAATAAGCGGCTTTAACCATTCCGGGACCACCTGTTGCAAGGATAATGTCTGCTTCTTTCATTGCAACATTTGTCATTTCAAGGCTAGGTACATCTATCCAAGAAATAATGCCTTCGGGAGCACCTGCTTTAACTGCCGCTTCAAGAACAACTTTTGCTGCTGCTATTGTTGAATTTTTTGCACGTGGGTGTGGGCTTATCAAAATACCGTTACGTGTTTTTAGTGCCAAAAGTGTTTTGAATATTGCTGTTGATGTTGGGTTAGTTGTAGGAATAACTGCTGAAATCATACCGATTGGTTCAGCTATTCTGACTGTGCCATAAGCCTTATCTTCTTCTATAATCCCACAAGTTTTTGTGTCTTTGTATGCGTTGTAAATATATTCAGCTGCGTAGTGATTTTTTATAACTTTATCTTCTACTACGCCCATTCCTGTTTCTTCTACTGCCATTTTTGCAAGAGGAATACGTTCTTTATTTGCGGCTACTGATGCTGCAAAAAAGATTTTGTCGACTTGCTCTTGTGTATAAGTTGCAAATATTTTTTGTGCTGCTCTTACTCTTGCAATAGCTTCTTCCAGTTTTTCTACACCATCTATTATTTGATACTCTTTGTTTTGTTCCATAAGTTATTCTCCTTCATATAATAAATAAAAGTAATTGTTAATTATTTAACTTAGGTTTGTGTTATTATTTTAACAAGGTTTTAACTATTTTGCAAATACTTTATTATATATATAGATATAACAAAAAACATATATCAAAATCTAAAAGTACTAACAAGATATTTTTAAAATATTTATAAGTTTTGACTAAAATATATTAAAATCTATATTTTTTTGCAAAAATTCTGCTCTGTTTTTTAGTAGTTTTATAAAATCTTGGTCATATTCCGAAAGCTGATAGCCTTTTCTCATTATAAGCATATCCGTATAGAAAGGAGTGGCATCTGTGACGTCTTTTTCTACTAAGTTGAATTTTTCCAAAGTCTTTTTTGGGACGGGAGACACCCACATATACGAGTTTTCCACTTCCGATAGTATATTAAATTGACTTCCACGTTCGTAAATATAAATTTTTTTAGATGAATTTTTAAGTTTTTCATCATCAACTGTCGCTACACTTGAAGTTTGCAAATGTGTATCACCGTGAATAAGCTCGATACTGTCACTTAAATCACTGACAGCTATATTTTCTTTTTGCGCAAGTTTATTGTTTGCAGACAACAAAACATAGTATTTGAATGTACATAAACGTTCACCAACAAGCCCCTTTTCCTGTAAAACATTCTTATAATATTTTTCGTAATTTGTTTGATAACGAATAATTCCCATACGATAGTTGTTATCAAGAATATTATCTATTGCACTTGTGGAATTTGTTTCATTAAAATAAACTTCGAGTTTTTTTGTTGTATCAAGTACTTTTAGAAAATCTGTAAAAACACTTGTTATATATGAGGCTCGTGGCACAGATATACTGAAATTGATTGCATTGTTGTCTTTCTTTTTATAGATATCTTCAACATCGGCAATTTGTTTTAAAATACTTTCCGCATAGTTAAGAAACTCTATACCTTCCTCTGTTGGATATATTCCTCTTGATGTTCTGTTGAATATAGCTATGCCGAGACTGTCTTCGAGTTCTTTTATTGCTCTGCTCAAATTTGGCTGACTCATAAAAAGCTTTTCAGCTGCACGACTGATAGAAAGATTTTTGCCTACTTCCAAGGCATACTTTAAATGTAATAGATTTAAAATAGTTTTTTCCTCCTTAACTGATTTTAAATTTACTGAAATCATAAGTGATATATCAATTATAATATATTATATTTTGTAATTTTGTTATCTTTTACTAATAT
>JAHHTR010000082.1 GCA_020024515.1 Angelakisella sp. | reverse complement strand
TTCCATACCATAAGAGGTTCTTTTTGTACTGTCCGCACAAATTGGAGCAGTTCAACTGTTAATCAATTAAAATTAACAGTTGCTTTTTTGCTTATATTGTTATCAAAAAAGAAATATCTGTCAAAACTCCACACAAGTTTGACAACCATTTCTTTTTATTCTTTATTTTTCGTAGTAGCACGGTATCTATATTTTTACACTATTTCACTTTACACCTTTTATTTTTATATCTACTTTTCTTTTTTCTGTTACTGTATGCAAAACTTTTAATAATACAAGCAACATTACTATTGATGTACCTAATGTTAGGTATATATTTTTTGTAAAACCTGCTATTAAATAGCCAACTATACAACAAGCTGCTACTACTATACTATAATACATCTGTGTACTTACATGGTCAATGTGATTACAACCCGCACCTGTTGATGACAAAATTGTTGTATCAGATATTGGTGAACAGTGGTCTCCAAAAACAGAACCGGCAAGAGTTGCCGATAATGATACAATCATAAGTTCCGGTGCAATGGCTGTACAAATATCTATTATTATTGGGATAAGTATACCGAAAGTACCCCAAGATGTACCCATAGAAAATGATAGAAAGGCAGCTACTATAAATATTATTATCGGAATAAACGAGCCTGTCATATTTGAATTTTTTACCAGATTACCAACATATTCGCCTGTACCCAGCATATCACGACATACAGTACCCATACCCCATGCAAGAGTAAGAATAATAAAAGCCTGTGTCATTGTGCCTACACCTTTGCCCATACCGTCCATAAACTCTTTGAAATTCATAAGTTTACGTGGAACATAAAGTAAAAATGTAAGTATGAGTGCGGCTATTGCACCATAAGTTATCGCAATGGCAGCCTGTGTATTTCCAAATGCCTGAAAAATTGTCATATTACCATTAAAATAACCACCAACATACAGCATAGCAATTATTGAAAATACAACCAAACCCAAAATAGGAATAACTAAGTCAAATACTGTTCCTTTTGATGATATATCATCTTCTTTTATTTCCTCAGTGTTTTTTGAAATTGATAAATCACCTTTTTCCATAGCAAGTCTTTCATGCTTTGCCATAGAACCAAACTCTAAATTTGTAAAGCACAGTACCAGTACCATAACTATTGTAAGCACAGCATATAAATTAAACGGAATAGCTTTTATAAAAGCTGCCATTCCATTTATTCCGGAGCCTTCCATATACACCATAACAGATGCCGCCCAAGATGAAATAGGTGCGATTATACAGATAGGCGCTGCTGTTGCATCTATAATATATGCAAGTTTTACACGTGATATTTTGTGTTTGTCTGTTACAGGTTTCATAACAGTACCAACTGTCAAACAATTAAAATAGTCATCAATAAATATAAGTATTCCCAAAAAGAATGTGGCAAACTGTGCTCCGACACGAGTTTTAATTTTCTTTGCCGCCCATTCTCCATATGCACGTGAGCCACCCGCTTTTGTAATAATATATACAAGTGAACCCAACAGACCCAAAAATATAATTATGGGTATTGAAAAATTGTTTGTTAAAGCAAATAGTGTTCCATCAAACACAGTTCCTATAACATTTGTCGTTGCAGGTGACAATAGGGCATATATTATCGAACCCGACAATATTCCTATAACCAGTGATGAAATAACCTCTTTTGTAATTAATGCAAGAGCGATTGCGATAATAGGTGGCAAAATTGATATCCACCCGACGTTAATACCTTCCATTTTAACGACTTCTCCTTTGTACTTTTAAAATTTTTAATAATTAAATAAATTCTATTAGATTTTATGAGAAGTGTTTTTTTATAACCATAAGCTCTATTGCAGTATTACTGACAAATAAAAAAACAGCACTGCAATATCTCACTTATGGAAACATCACAATGCCGTTATAAGCATTAAAAACGATAGCACTCCACAAATGTGACAGTACGCTACATATTCTATAACGTCCCAACAAACATCTTTGGCAAAAATATTTGTTTCGGCGATAATTCCTTTCACTAACAACTGTTGCCACATTATTGTGTAGTTACTTTTAATTACCGCAACCTCTATCCAAATCAAAAGATTTTAAAATTATTAAATTTTAAATCCACATTTTCACTAAATATGGACGACTAAATTATATTAGCATATTGTGTCTAAAAAATCAATAGTTTTTGATGTATTAAATACATTTTTGACACATTTTGTCTTTTTACACAGGAAAATATAATTTGTCAATAGTATTATTGCACATATTTTACTAATTATTCATTAATATATTAATAATTGTATAAATTTTTAATAATTACCAATACTATCAATAATACAAAAATAAAGGTTGTGTTTATATGAAAAGTATGGGCAAAAGAATTATTATTATTTTTTTCCTTCTTATATTGTCTTTTTCGATTGTTTATGTGCAAATAATAAATATCATCAGTATTAATTCATATAAATCCGTATCCTCAAATCAAAGCCTATACTCAATAAATATCGGTGAACAAAGAGGATATATATATGATAGACACTTGCGACCGATAGTAAATACACAAGTGCACAATATTCTGTCTGTAATACCTATGCCAAATGTACTTACCACACTTAAAACTACATTAAATGATGATGATTTTAATGCCATACTTCCATCACTCGAAAGTGGCAAACCCACAAAAATAGTAACCAATGAACATTTTACAGAGTCTTTGGGGCTAAATGTATACCAAATTCCCGAAAGATACGAAGACGAACAAATTGCCCCACACATAATAGGCTATCTCAATAACGAAAAAAACGGTGTATACGGAATTGAAAAAGGCTATAATGATTTTTTAAAAGAAATGGGCGGTGAAGTAAAATTAACCTATAATGTAAATGCTTATGGTAACGCACTCGGCAACGATATAGAAAAAATAGTTGATACACGCTACGGTAAATATTCACAAGGTGGTGTAATTCTTACTATTGATAAAGATATACAAAAAATAAGCGAAAAGGCAATGTCGAATATAAAAAAAGGTGCTTGTGTTGTTATGGATATAAATACAGGCGAGATAATGGCAATAGTCAGTAAACCCACTTTTTCACAAAACGATATGCAAACAGCAGTAAACGATAAAAACGGAGCTTTATTTAATAGAGCAATAGCCGCATATAACGTAGGCTCCACATTCAAAACAATTATATCTGCCGCCGCTTTGGAACAGGGTATTACTACCGAACATAAAGAAATATGTAGCGGTAAATATACTCTCAACGATGTATCTTTTAGTTGTCATCAACGTTCGGGACACTGGGAGATAGATATGTGGCAAGCTATGGCACATTCCTGTAATGTATATTTTATAGAACTCGGTCAAAAGATCGGTGTAAACTCAATAATTGATATTGCTAAAAAAATTGGTTTTGGCAAAGAAATAAAACTTGTGGAAGGCATAGTGGCAAATAGTGGCACTATGCCACAAAAAGATAAAATAACAAGAGGTGAATTTTGCAATTTATGTTTTGGACAAGGTAAGCTTACCGCCACACCAATACAAATAACCGCTATGATGTCAACTGTTGCAAATGGCGGATATGCAGTAAATCCTACACTCTACAAAGGACTTACAAATGACGGATACAGTATATATAATAAACAAACCCCAGAAAAAAAAGAAAGAGTGTTTTCAACCAAAACGGCAAAAACACTCAATGAACTTCTATCTAATGTAGTAATTAAAGGCAGTGGCAAAAAAGCACAAAGTGACTTTTGTATATGTGCAGGGAAAACAGGTTCAGCACAGACAGGACAATTTATAAATAACCATGAAGTTGTGCATGGCTGGTTTGCAGGATTTTTCCCAACCGAAGAACCCAAATATGCAATTACAATTCTTGAAGAAGGCGGAGGCAACGGCGCGGATAAACCCGCAAAAGTTTTCAAAGAGATAGCTGACAATGTAATGCTTTTAACAAACCCTGCTCTTAACTGTGAATATTACAGTAAAAAATAATCAAGACAGTTTAAATAACTGTGAAAACATATTTTTGAGAGCAAAACCAAATGTCATTTTTTGCACATCTTCCTCACACACAATTGGACATTTCATATATTCTTCTTCACCAACTTTTATTGTAAGAGTTCCTATCTCATCACCCATAACAAGTGGTGCTTCTATAAATTCAGGCAACTCAAAATTTTGTGTTATGAGCTCCGCATCATTTTTATTTACAACTATACCTTGAGGTATTATAGCTTTTATATTACAAGTTTCCTGTGTTCCACCTTTTACCGCAATAGGCTCTAATGGTTGTGGCTCTACTTTTATATTTGTATAGTTTGCAAAACCCCAATCCAAAAGACTTCTCGCTGTTGAAAAACGCAAATCACTGGTATCTGCACCCATAATAACAGCTATCAAATCCAGTCCGTTTCTTGTGGCAGTCGCCGAAATACAGCTACCGGCACCGCTTGTTGTTCCTGTTTTCAGTCCGGTTGCTCCCTCATAAAATCTTACTAATCTATTTGTATTTACAAGTTGTGTCTCACCGTTTCTTAATGAATCCATCCAAATAGTTGTATAATTTTTTATTATTGTATGTTTCATAAGTTCCCTTGACATAATGGAAATATCCCTAGCTGTCGTTAGGTGTCCCTCTGTATCGAGTCCCTCTATACACTTAAAAGTTGTATTCTTCATACCAAGTTCCTGTGCTTTTTTATTCATTTCTGCAATAAATACATCTTCACTTCCCGCAAGATATTCTGCCAAACATACCGTTGCATCATTTGCACTTGCAATAGCTGTGGCTTTTATTAAATCATCTACTGTCATTACTTCATTCGGTTTTAACCATATTTGACTTCCTCCATATTGTGAGGCATTTTCAGAACATGTAACCTTATCATTAATTGATATTTTATTGCTATCCAGTGCCTCCATAACAAATAAAAGTGTCATTATCTTTGTAACAGATGCAGGTGGCAACTTTACATCTGCATCTTGTTCAAATAATACTTTTCCCGTATTCTGTTCAATTAATATTGCTGATTTAACAGGTAGTTTATTTTGAGGAGAGATGTTTTTTGAGTCATCTATTTCTTTTTGTACTTTATAAACAGGGACATTTACCTCTACACTCTCCTCAAAATTTGTTCCACCTATTTCACTACACATTGCGACATTTATATTTGACATACATATAAAAAGAGCAATACATATAGAAATTATCTTTTTCACACAAAAACACCCTCCATACAAAAGATTTATTAAATACCTTATCATAATATATGATTTCACTTTATAAAAAATTCAGTATATTTCATATTCTTATTATATATACTATATTATTAATATATTTATTTTAGGGGAGTATTTTAAAGTGAAAATTAAAAAAATTTTTAAATTTACTGTATCTTTAATTATATGTATTTTAGTTATACTAATCTTTTTTATGATAATGTTTGATTCTCAGGTGATAACCACCGAAAGCATTAATATTAAAGAACTTACAGATAATCGTGACAGTATCACCATTCCCGTAATAATGTATCATTCCATATACAGTAATTCAAATAAACAAAATAAATATATAATAACACCGCATGCACTTGAAAATGATATTATTTATCTGCAAAAAAACGGATACAAAACTGTTTTTTTAATAGATATAATAAACTACGTAAAAAAAGGAACCAAACTGCCCGATAAACCTATACTGCTTACTTTTGACGATGGATATTATAATAATTATCTAAATGCCTTTCCTCTATTCAAAAAATATAATGAGTGTGGGACAATATCTGTTATAGGTTCAGAAACTGAAAAATATACCAAAACCATAGATACTCACGAAAGTTATGCAAATTTAAATTGGGCACATATAGATGAAATGCAAAAGAGTGGATATGTGGAATTTTTAAATCACAGCTATGATATGCACAGTTTAAATAATGGTAGAAAAGGTTCTGAAAGAAAGTATAACGAAAGTAACGAAGAATACCGAAGAATATTTACAGAAGATGCCACTAAAACGCAAGATTTATTTTATAAAAATTTAGGGTTCAAACCTGTTGCCTATACTTATCCCTTTGGAAGAATAAGCAAAGACAGCTATAAATGTATTATAGATATGGGATTTCTTGCCAGTTTAGATGCCTGCGACGGAAAATTTACAGCAAAAAAATTTGATGACAGTTGTCTTTACAGAATACCTAGATATATTCGCTCCGATACTATAACGTTAAAAAATATAATTGAAAAACATTTTGCCTAAATAACAAAAAAACCTATTCTATGATGTGAACAAGTCCATTAAAAATGGACATAGAAAAATCATAAAATAGGTTTTTTTTATTAAAATTGTAAAGGTTTATCAATATTTTCTTCCGTCTGATGAATATGATTGACTATAAAAATTTTCTTCTTCATTATTATAATTAATTATTGGATTATATGCACTTGTTGTATCATTAATCAATTTGAATCTTGCTACCAAATCTTTAAGCATATTTGCTTGATCTGATAGTTCTCGACTTGATGCAGCACTTTCCTCAGATGTGGCAGAGTTTGTTTGTACTACTGCTAAAATTTGCTCAACACCAAGTGTTATTTGATTAACAGCACTTGCTTGTTCTTCTGATGCATTTGCAATCTCTTTAATCTTATTATTAATATTTGTTACATTTTCAACAACTTTTGATAGTGATTCAGCTGTTTCATTTGCCAGTTTATTACCATTATTAACTGCATCAACTGTATTTTCTATCTGCTTTATTGAAGCTGTAATTATCTTTGTCAAATATAGTACCAACAACAATACAAAGATAACACCTACTACTGCAATACCTACTATAAAATATAAGCTAATACTTAAATAAGACTGATTTTGTACAAAGTTTTTATCAGCATCTTCATTTGAAATATTATCTATTTGTTTAACTATTGTGTCAGCTTTAATTAATTCCGGTTGATATTCAAGGAAAAATACTGTTGTTGCTTCCTCATCTCTGTTTTGTAGAGCCAAACTAAAAAGCTTTTCTTTTATAGTTCTTGAATTTAGAAGAACTGCATACAAATCTTCATTAAGCTTCTTAATTTCAGGTGTTGCATTTTCTTTTAAATATTCATAATCCTCTTATCAATCCCAAACCTTTATTTGCTGCATCAATAAATTTTTGCGCTTCTGACGGTGAATCGGCACTAACAGTAGTCAAAACATTTTTCATAGCCGATTCCATACTTATTCTCATCTCATATGCTCGTGTCATCAATTTATAGCTATTATCATAAAAGTTCTATAAGGCATTGCCAACTATTTTAAAAGCATTTGCCACACTCCTATAATATAATTATTAATTAAAATACCAACCACATTCATAAAAATACGACTTCATAAAAATCATACTTTTTTCTATATTTATTTATATTAAATTAAATTGTAACAGTGGAGGTAAGAGTGGTGAATTTACAAGAAAAAAATAAAAAATTAGATAACTTTTTATTCTCCTATATTAAAATCTATATAATATCAAATTATATGCAATATAACAATATTTTTAAATTATATTCGCTTATATATGTATTTATGTTACAATAAAGCAAGAGAGATAAAAACACAGTTCGGTTGGTAGTTTGAACACGGTATAAACCGTCAGTAACCTGCCTCCTTAGTTGTCCATTCTCTTATTTTATTAATAAGGAGGACACTATTATGAACAAGTGTATTGCAAAAATGACAGTGTATTTTGAAAATCTGTTTTAGATTGGCATTTATGAACGAGAATGGAACGGCAAATATGAAATAGCTAAAATAACCTTTGGCATAGAACCAAAAGATTACAAAGTATACGAATATCTTCTCAAAAACCTGTCACAGCTCAAATTCAGCCCTTCTGTGCCAAGTGAATATTATATTGAACACAAAATTAATCCAAAACGTAAACAACGGAATATTATAAGGAATTGCTCCCAAAGCACAACAGATACTAAAATTGCAATAAGAACAACGAAAACAAGTTATTTTTAAACATAAAAAAGGTATGTAAAAATATAAATTTACATACCTCAAAAATATTACAATATTGTCATTAGATTATTAAAGTTAAGTTCTTTTACTTTATTCATAATTGTAAACCAGTCAATAATAGTCAATATACCACATAGACCACCGGTAAGTAGTTTTAATATACCCATACCTATATCACCTATCATAAATCTATCTATACCCAAAGAACCTAAAAATATAGAAATGATCAAAAACAGTGTTGGATCTTTAAATTCAACTATTGAAATCATTGCCCATTTTCCTTCATCAAGAGTTGAAAGTCTTTCTCGAATATACATCATTTTGTCCGCAGGGAATAACTTTTGATTTGTTAGCATAAACATATCAATTTTTTGTTGATCCATAATGATACCCCTTTTTATAATTGTTTTTATAATTAAATACTATAATATAATTATATGTTTTTCATATTATACCATTTAAATTTATAAAAATCAACATTTTATGACAAAAATATTATAAAAATATGCCAGTTTTATGGAAATACAAAAAAAGTATGTGTAAATAGAACTTACACATACTATAATTAATGCTATTACAATATTGACATAAGATTATTAAAGTTAAGTTCTTTTGTTTTGTTCATAACCATAAACCAATCAATAATAGTCAGTATACCACATAAACCGCCTGTTAGAAGCTTTAATATACCCATACCAATATCTCCTAACATAAATCTATCTATGCCCAAAGAACCAAATAGTATGGAAAGAACCAAAATAAGTGTTGGATCTTTAAATTCAACTGTTGAAATCAATATCCACCTTGATTCATCTATCATTGATAATCTATCACGAATATACATAATCTTTTCAGGCGGAAAATATTTTTGATTTGCCAGTATAAACATATTAATTTTTTGCTGTTCTATAATAATACCTCCTCAAAAATCATTAAAATAAAAGTCCGCTTTTTCTTTTATAGGTTAATTATAAGCTTAGTACTCTATGGTATATTATTAAACCTTATTATATACACAATAAAAATAAGCAAAGCCATAACGAAAATCACTACATCAATCATTTTTTTATTAATAGGTATAATATTTCTATGAATTGCCAAAAGAAAAGCAAATATTATAATAGCTGTCATTGGATTATAATATATAAACCCTTTAAAATCCAATCTAAAAAGACATAATATAGATCTTGTTATACCACATGTAGGGCAAGGATACCCTATAAAACATCTTATCGGACAACCTATATTAAAAAAATATAATAAAAAAATAATAATACCTATTAACAAAAAAATTTTAATATGTTTAATTAAAATAATACCATGTTTC
>JAHHTR010000081.1 GCA_020024515.1 Angelakisella sp. | reverse complement strand
AATAATATGTTTGGTAAATTAAAAGAGGTAATAGCTGATACACTTAATTGTGATGTGAACACAATAGAAACACAGTCAACCTTGGCTGATGATTTGGGTGCAGACTCAATCGATGCGGTAGAATTAAATATGGCTATTGAAGATGCCTTTGATATAAAGATTGATGATGAGGCTTTGGCAAGTTTCAAAACAGTAGGAGATATTTTAAACTATATTGAAAATAACAAATAAGAGGTTATTTTATGGAACAAAAAGAACTTATAAATTTGATAGAGAAATTTGACAACAGTACACTAAGTAAATTGAACTACGAGGAGAAAGGTGTAAAGCTATCATTGGAGAAAAATAGTGTTAATGATTGCTGTGGTATAGATAATACCGTAAAAGTATCAAATACAACAATTTCTGAAAACACAACAAGGATAAAAAGTCCATTGGTAGGTGTGTTTTACAGTGTACCATCACCAGACAGCGAACCATTTGTAAAAGAAGGTCAGGAGATAAAAAAAGGTGATGTTGTTGGGTTGGTAGAGGCAATGAAAATGATTAATGAAATCAAAAGTACTGTTGACGGAAAGATTAATAAAATAAATGTTTCAAATGGTCAAGTGGTTTCTTTTGATGAAGTTTTATTTGAGGTTTCAATATGCTGAAAAAAATTTTGGTTGCAAATCGTGGTGAAATAGCAGTAAGAATTATCCGAGCTTGCAGAGAAAATGGCATTGACACAGTAGCTGTATATTCAAAGGCAGATGAAAATGCGCTACATACACAGCTTGCGACAAAGGCTTACTGTATAGGTAATGCGAAAGCAAGTGAAAGTTATTTAAATATACATAATATTTTGACAATAGCGACAGCCACAGGTTGTGAGGCTATACACCCGGGTTATGGTTTTTTATCAGAAAACAGTGAATTTGCAAGGCTTTGTGAAAAATGCGGTATCAAATTTATCGGTCCGTCAGCTGATACTATTGACATTATGGGTAATAAATCAAATGCAAGAGAACTTATGATAAAATCGGGTGTGCCAGTTGTTCCGGGTTCTGACGGAGTTATAAAAAAATCTAGAAGAAGCAAAAGAAGTTGCAAATCAAATTGGTTATCCAATACTCATAAAAGCCTCAGCAGGTGGCGGTGGCAGAGGTATCCGAAAAGTTTTTGAAGAAAAAGACTTGGAACAGCAGTTTAATAGTGCGAAAGTTGAGGCAAAAGCTTGTTTCGGTGATGACTCTATGTATATGGAAAAGCTTATAATAAATCCAAAACATATAGAATTTCAGATACTGGGTGACAGTTTTGGCAGTATTATACATTTGTGTGAAAGAGATTGTTCTTTACAAAGACGAGGGCAAAAAATGCTGGAAGAATCACCTTGCTTTTCAATATCCGATGAATTGCGAGAAAAAATGGGTAAAGACGCAATAAAGGCAGCAAAAGCAGTTAATTACCAAAGTGCAGGAACAATAGAGTTTATTTTGGATAAAGATAATAACTATTATTTTATTGAAATGAACACAAGAGTTCAGGTAGAGCACCCTGTTACTGAAATGCTTACAGGTATAGATATAATTACAGAGCAACTACGAGTTGCATCAAATTTACCGCTTAGTGTAAATGAAGTAACTTATGACGGATATGCTATGGAGTGCCGTATAAATGCCGAAGACACAATAAATAATTTTAAACCGAGTGCCGGTAAAGTGAATTTTGTACATTTTCCGAGTGGTTATGAAACAAGAGTAGATACAGCTCTTTACAGTGGTTGTGAAGTAAGTCCTTTTTATGATTCTATGATTGCAAAAATAATTGTAAAAGGAAAAACTCGACTTGAAGTTATAAAGAGAATGAGACGAGCACTCGAAGAAATGATTGTTGACGGGATAGATACCAATATAAGCTTAATACACATGCTTATGTATAATAAAGATATTATTCGCGGTGATTATGATACAGGTTTTATTGACGAAAAAATATCGGATATTATTAATATGTACAAAGAAGTAAAGGTGGTTAGTGATGACACCATTTGATAAAAAGAGAAAGTTTTTAACTGTTCTTGCAAGTAAACAAAAGCCAAAGAAAGAAATGAAATCATTATCTGTGCCTGAAAATCTTTTTATAAAGTGTAATGAGTGTGGGGCGATGATTTCAAAGGAAGATGTCATTAAAAATTTAAATGTTTGCACTAATTGTGGTTATCATTTTCCATTGTCGGCATATAACAGAGTTTTAACTATTATTGATTGCGGAACTTTTAAAGAGTTAAATGTAAATTTAAAGACATTTAATCCGCTTGATTTTCCAAATTACAGTGAAAAATTACAGGAAGTAAGAGAAAAAACAAAACTTAACGAATCTGTTATTACAGGTTATGGTTTAATCAATGGTATTAAGGCTGTTATTTGCATTATGGATACGAGATTTTTAATGGGAAGTATGGGGCTTGCTTGTGGAGAAAAAATTACAAGAGCAGTTGAATTTGCAACAAAGCAAAATTTACCTTTGATAATATTTTCGGCGTCGGGTGGTGCAAGAATGCAAGAAGGTATATTGTCACTGTATCAAATGGCAAAAACTTCTGCGGCGATTAGAAGGCATTCAGATAGCGGAGGACTGTTTATATCTGTCTTAACCAATCCAACAACAGGGGGAGTTACAGCAAGTTTTGCAAGTTTGGGAGACATAATTATAGCTGAGCCGAATGCACTTATCGGATTTGCAGGGCCAAGAGTTATTGAAAACACAATAGGCAAAGAACTTCCGAAAGAAGCTCAAAAATCAGAGTTTCTTTTAAAGAATGGTTTTGTTGATATTATTGCAAAAAGAAATGATATTAAATTACTTTTAACCAATATTTTAAATATTCACCAAAAATAACACTTTAAAAAGGAAATGTTATCTTTATGAAAAAATCAAAAAATAATTTTTTAAGTTTTGATGAAAATATAGATTTTGATAAAAATGTTGACCCATATAATAGAGTGTTGTCAGCAAGAAGTCCGGAAAGACCGAATACAGATGAATATATAAAAGCACTGTTTACGGATTTTATAGAATTGAGCGGAGACAGAAATTTCGGTAACGATAAAAGCATAGTGGCTGGAATAGGAATGTACAAAAATATCCCCGTAACTGTTATCGGACACAGAAAAGGCAAAAGTTTAGAAGAAAATATGGAGTATAACTTTGGTATGCCAAACCCCGAAGGGTACAGAAAAGCCGAAAGACTTATGCTACAAGCCGAAAAATTCAAACGCCCTATTATAACTTTTATAGATACTCCGGGTGCCTATCCGGGTTTGGAGGCAGAGCAACGTGGACAAGGGGAAGCTATTGCAAAATGTCTATATACAATGAGTAGTCTTAATGTACCCATTATATCCATAATAATAGGCGAAGGTGGAAGCGGAGGAGCACTTGCAATAGGTGTCAGTGACTATACGATAATGTTAGAAAATTCTGTTTTTTCGGTATTGTCTCCTGAGGGCTTTTCCACCATTTTGTGGAAAGACAGTAGTAGAGTAAAAGAGGCAGCCAAAGTAATGAAATTAACAGCTTTCGACCTAAAAGAACTTGATATTGTAGATACTATTGTGAAAGAAAGCGAAAACAAAGTTGAATGGTTTTTGGCAATAGATAATATTTTAAGTAAAGTTTTACCACAGCTTAGTAGTATAAAAAATATCAAAAATTCAAGATATTATAAAATACGAAAAATAGGTAAAACTTTTATATAAAAGGAGAGAGCTATGGAGATATTGGGTTGGGGTAAGGCAATACCACAAACAAAAATAACAAATGACGATTTATCACAAATTGTTGATACAGATGATGAATGGATAACAAGCAGAACAGGAATTAAAACAAGATTTTTTGTTAAAGATGAAAAGAATTCGGATTTGGCAACTAATGCGGCAAGAGAAGCTTTATACAAAAACCAAATACCATTGGAAAAAATAGCTTTTTGTATTGTGGCAACATTTACACCGGATACACATACACCGTCTGTTGCCTGTATGGTATCAAAAAATTTAGGATTAAATGAAAATACAATATGTTTTGATTTGAATGCAGCTTGTACAGGCTTTATATATGCTATGTATACTGCAAATATTATGATTAATTCTTTAAGTGATAATATGTATGGAGTTATTATTGGTAGTGAAGTCATATCAAGGTATCTTGATATGGCGGACAGAAATACCTGTATACTTTTTGGTGACGGTGCGGGAGCTCTTGTTGTCAAAAAGAATAATTTAAAAAATTATAATTTTGTATTGGGAAATAAACCCAACGATACAGCTTTAAAATGTGAAGTGGAAAAAAGACAACTTAAAATGTGTGGAAAAGATGTATTTTGCTTTGCGGTGGAATATGGAGCAAATACAATAAAAAGATTGTTGGCTGAAAATAATGTTACTATTGATGAGATAGATTATATAGTATGTCATCAAGCTAATATCAGAATAATAGACTCTTTGGCTAAAAGATTGTGCATAAAAAGAGAAAAGTTTTATACGAACTTGGAGAAATATGGTAATACATCAGCGGCAAGTATACCGATAGCTCTTTGTGAAATGTTTGAAAATAATTTGCTGAAAAATAAAAGAAAGATAATTTGTGTAGGCTTTGGCGGCGGTTTAACTTATGGTGGCATATTGCTTACTGTTTAGGAGGATTTTTAAAATGAATTTAAATAAAATGCTTGGTACTAAATATCCGATAATTCAAGGTGGAATGGCGAATATTGCTACAGGGGCATTTGTGGCAATAGTTTCAAATGCAGGTGCATTGGGGCTTATCGGAACAGGAAGTATGAATGCAGATGAGGTAAGAGAACAAATCAGACTTTGCAAGAGTTTAACAGATAAGCCATTTGGAATTAACATAATGTTACTGAATCCAGAGGCAGAAAAAATCGCACAAGTTGCAATAGAAGAAAAAGTAAAAGTAGTAACAACAGGTGCGGGAAATCCGTCAGCATATATTAAGTCTTGGAAAGAAAACGGTATAATAGTTATTCCTGTTGTTTCGGCTGTTGTACTTGCAAAAAGAATGGAACAAATGGGTGCTGATGCGGTAATTATGGAAGGCACAGAGGCAGGTGGACACATAGGCGAAGCTACCACTATGGCAGTATTGCCACAAGTTGTCAAAGAAGTAAATATTCCTGTAATTGCAGCAGGTGGTATTGCCACAGGTGAACAAATGCTGGCTGCTTATGTTTTGGGAGCATGTGGAGTGCAAATCGGCACATGTCTGCTTGCAAGTGAGGAGTGTCCAATCCATCAAAATTATAAAGATGCTGTTATTAGTGCAAATCACAGAGATGTAGTAGTAACAGGAAGAATAAATGGCACTCCTGTCAGACTTATAAAAAATAATATGGCAAAGAACTATATAAATTTAGAAAAACTGGGTGCAGATAAAACAGAACTTGAAGAATTTACTTTGGGTTCATTGAGAAAGGCTGTTTTTGACGGTAATATAAAAGAAGGCTCTCTGATGGCAGGTCAGGTTGTTGGTTTGGTAAATGAGATAAAAGCAGTAAAAGAAATATTGGATACAATGATGCAAGAGTATAATGAAAGACTCAATCAAATTAAAGCTGAAAACTAATTGATATTGGAGATTTAAAAATGAAAATAGGATTTTTATATGGTGGTCAAGGTAGTCAAAAAGTTGGAATGGGGAAGGATTTATATGAAAAATATCCTACATTCAAAAAAATTTTTGATATGTTACCTAAAAATTTTGTAAATCTTGCTTTTGAGGGAAGTATAGAAGAATTATCAAAGACAGTTAATACTCAACCGCTTTTAGTCGCATATTCTATTGGTGTTACAGAAATTTTAAAAGAAAAAGGAATTGTGCCGGATATGGTGGCAGGACTTAGCTTGGGTGAATATTCCGCGCTATACGCAAGTGGTGTATTAGGAGTACAAGAAACTTTGGACTTAATTACATATCGTGCTATGCTTATGGATAAAGCAAGTGAAAATATTGATACAAAAATGGCAGCAGTTTTAAATTTGTCAAGAGAGACACTGACGGATATAGTAAAAAAAGCAAGTGAATTTGGTGTTGTTAAAATTTTGAATTATAATTGTCCTAATCAAATTGTTATTGCGGGTGAGGTAAAGGCTGTTGACTGTGCTTGTGAGTTTGCTATGCAAAGCGGTGCAAAAAGATGTATGCCGTTAAAAGTATCGGGACCATTCCATACAAGTTTTATGAAAAGTGCGGGAGATTTATTAAGCAAAAGATTTAAAACAGTAACTTTTAACGAGATGAAAGTGCCTGTAATTTTTAATGCAGTAGGCAGAGAAAAAAGTTTATCTGAAAGTATACCATATTTGCTTGAAAAACAAGTACAGAGTGCTGTATATTTTGAAGACAGCATAAGATATATGCTCGATATAGGAGTAGATACATTTGTGGAAATTTCTCCGATAAATGTGCTTTCCAATTTTGTGAAAAAAATAAATCCCGATGTTAAATTTTTAGATGTGGCTTTATAGAGGTGAAAATATATGCAAAATAAAACAGTTATTGTAACAGGTGGAAGTCGTGGTATTGGCAGGGCAATATGTATTGATATGGCAAAAAACGGTGCTAATGTTGTTATTAATTACACAAGCAACGAAAAAGAAGCTATTGAAACTATGAATTTGTGCAAGAAATATACCGAAAAAGTTATTGTAGTAAAAGGTGATGTTTCAAAATATGCAGATTGTGAGAATATTCTGAATGTTGCCATAGAAAATTTCGGAAGTGTAGAAATTCTTGTAAATAATGCGGGAATAACAAAAGACGGACTGATAATAAGAATGAATGAAGACGACTTTACAAAAGTAATTAATATAAACTTAAAGGGTAGTTTTAATATGATGAAACTATTATCTGCACACATGATAAGAAAAAAATATGGCAGAATAATTAATATTTCAAGTATTGTCGGAATTATTGGAAATGCTGGGCAAGTAAATTATTCAGCAAGCAAAGCTGGAGTAATAGGAATGACAAAGTCTTTGGCAAAAGAACTTGCAAGCCGAAATATTACAGTAAATGCAATAGCTCCGGGGTTTATAGTGACTGATATGACAAAAGCACTACCTGATAGTGTAATGGAAAACTTAAATATTCCTGTTAAGAGACTTGGTGAAGCGGAAGATATTGCAAATGCCGTATGCTTTTTGGCAAGCGAAAAATCTTCGTATATTACAGGTCAGGTCATTTCGGTTGATGGTGGTATGAGCTGATATATTTTTTAGAAAGGTCTGTTTTAGTAATGAAAAGACGAGTTATTGTAACAGGTATGGGTGGACTTTGCCCGATAGGAAACAGTGTAGAAGAAATGTGGGATAATGCCAAAAAAGGTGTTTGCGGAATAGATGAGATTACATATTTTAATACAGATAATCACAAGGTTAAACTTGCAGGAGAATTGAAAAATTTTAGTTTGGAAGAGTATTTTGATAAAAAAGAAATAAAAAGAATGGGTAAGTTTACAGCGCTTGCTCTCATTGCCTCAAAAGAGGCTTTTAAACAAAGTAATTTGAATATGGAAAATGAAGATCCAAACAGATGTGGTGTTAATATTGCGAGTGGCATCGGTGGACTGGATATAATGGAAACAGAACACTATAAGGGTATTCAAAAAGGTTTTGACAGAGTTTCTCCGTTCTTTATTCCGACAGTTATAAGTAATATGGCAGCGGGAACGGTTGCAATTAATTTTGGTTTTAAAGGAAGCTGTACATGTATTGTAACAGCTTGCGCGTCGGGAAGTAACGCAATAGGTGAAAGTTTCAGGGCAATACGTGATGATTATGCAGATGTTATGATATGTGGCGGCACAGAGGCTTGTATAACAGAACTCGGCATAGGAGGATTTACTGCTCTTAAAGCACTATCCGAAAGCACTGATAAAAACAGAGCATCAATTCCTTTTGATAAGGAAAGAAATGGTTTTGTTATGGCAGAGGGTACGGGAATACTTATTTTGGAAGAATATAATCATGCCGTAAATCGTGGTGCAAAAATATTGGGAGAAGTTGTGGGATATGCGACCAATTGTGATGCAAGCCATATTACAGCACCACTGGAAGATGGAAGCGGTGCGGCAAAATGTATGGAACTGGCTATGCAAGATGCCAATATATCAAAAGATAGTATAGACTACATAAATACTCATGGAACATCTACTTATTTAAATGATAAGTGCGAAACTATGGCGATTAAACAAGCTTTTGGTGATTTTGCGAAAGATATATTGGTGTCATCAACAAAGTCAATGACAGGGCATATGTTGGGAGCGGCAGGAGCAGTGGAAAGTATATTTTGTATTAAAGCTTTGGAAGATAATTTTGTTCCGCCTACAATAAATTATAAAGAATCAGACAAGGATTGTGATTTGGATATAGTGCCAAACGTAGGTAGAAATAAAGAAGTAAGATTTGTTATGTCAAATTCATTGGGCTTTGGCGGACATAATACAAGTTTAATTTTTGGAAAGGTTTAAGTTATGGAACTGAATATTGAACAGATAAAAGAGATTTTACCACATAGATATCCGTTTTTATTAGTTGATAAAGTGACTGATTATAAGGCGGGGGAATGGGCAAAAGGAATAAAGTGTGTAAGTGTGAATGAAGGTTTTTTCTGCGGACATTTTCCAAGTTATAGTGTTATGCCGGGGGTTTTAATAATAGAGGCATTGGCACAGGTCGGTGCTATTGCAATACTTACAGAAAAAGAAAACAAAGGTAAAATTGTACTTTTTGCGGGAATAAAGAATGCAAGGTTCAGACAAAAAGTTGTGCCCTCTGATATTTTGGAATTAAGTTGCGAACTGGTGGATAAACGAGGTTCTATGGGTTTCGGAAAAGCCGTTGCCACTGTAAATGGGAAAATTGCTGTAACTGCTGAACTTTCATTTGCTGTTATGGATTGATTTATTTTAATAATTTTGTTATAATTATATGAGAATAAATCAAGAACAGGTGGAAGTACTATGCTTGAAAAAAATTTCGTGAGTATTTATACAAAATTTAAACTGCATTTTTATTCAAAAATTTTTCGTAACTTTGAAGAAAGGGAAGCAAGTTTATCAGTAGGGGAAGTTTTATGTGTAGAGGCAATATATGCTCTCAATAGACCGACAATTAAGGAATTTACAGAGTTTGCACAAATATCAACACCAAATGCAACTTATAAAATTAACTGTTTAGTAAAAAAAGGTTATGTAAAAAAAATCCAAAATGAAAATGACAGACGAGAATATTATCTGGAAGTTACTCAAAAATATCTTGATTATTGCGGTATATCCTATGATTATGTTAAAACTGTTATTTCAAGGGTAAAGGATCGTTTTACAAAAGAAGAAATTAAAACATTTGAAAAAGTTTTGTCTGTAATTAATGATGAACTTATGCCGGAAGTTCCAAAAGAGTTAAATTTAAGTTCATTTAAAGAATAGTACGG
>JAHHTR010000080.1 GCA_020024515.1 Angelakisella sp. | reverse complement strand
TACTTAACCGTTTAAGTAAATTTATTATAGTACCAAATTTTACTCAATGTCAATCCCTATTATTGATTTTTGTTAATGCTAACAATTCAATACTTCAATTTATGTGCAATATTTTTATTGATTTTATAAATCTATCATAACAGTGTTACTTTAAATAAATAGAATTATAAAAATAATACCTGTACAGTATAATTTAAAATTTCAACTGATTGCAAATTCTATTTTATAAAAATTTTTGACAATTCATTCAACAATGAAATTATTAGAGACGATTGGTCTATGCAAACAACATATTTTCCCCAGATGGATATATTAGTATATAAAGAATCGCATAATAAGTTTTGAGGATCAAAAAGACAATATGGAAAAGTTAAAATATGTTTGCAATAAAATTATTTAATTCAAGTTAAAACAAATTATAAAGTTAAAAATTAAATTTTAAATTACATAAAAAAATAGATGTCAGACCATATAATCTAACATTACACATTATAAACACAAAAGCAATAGCCAACAAAACCATTGTTTAACGGATTTGTTGGCTCTAAATTTTCGGTTTACTATCTCATTAATATGAATATCTTACTTTCGTATACATTGTTTTTATTGCTATTTTGTTTAAATAGCACACCTGCACCGACTTTTCAGAAACGCTCTGAAATTATTTGATTATATAAATTGATATAATAATATTCGTATAAATATTATTATACTCATAGAAAGTATTGAGAACTGTCTCTTAAAATTTGTCTTATTTTATGTTGACAATCCACTAATAAATAAATTGCTAGACTATATTTAATAAATAATCAAAACAATGTTACTTACATCATAAAACATAACAGTGAATAACATAGTTTTTTCATATATCTACATTTATCTTACTGCTTCACTATGCATATAGCTATTTGTTTCATTCTTTCGTACCAAATAAAACAACAGAATCACATTTTCAGATGGCTTATTTTTACTATATTAAATACTATTTACTGCAAAACTCTATGCAATTTTAAGTTTTAAACTCACTACTCCTCCTATTTGACTATTTGAAATCTTCAAATTTCCTTGATGATTTTCAGCAACACATTTTGCATAATAAAGCCCCATACCAATATGTCCGTCTGACTGTCTGCTTTTATTATCTGTATAGAAAAAATCACAAGCATGAATAATAGTTTCCTGAGTAAATCCTGTACCGCTGTCTCCTATAACAATGGTTAAATATGGGTACTCCACATCTGCATACAAATAAATTTTTCCACATTCTTCCGTATATCTTACAGCATTATCCAAAATATTGAGTATAGCTCGATTTACACTTTCAACTTCAATATGGCAATTTTGGCTTATCGGTTCTTTTGTTTCAAAGACAATTCGTTTTCTATCGCAAAGTTCTTCACCCATACTTACCCATTCAGCAAAAATATCTTTCAAATTTACATTTTTTCGTACTGTATTTTGACTTTGCTGTGTAATGACTGAACGCAACTTTTCAAGATAGGATTCCATACGTTGTGTATTACGTAAAATCGCCTCTATACTTCTGCGTTCATTATCACTTATATCTTGATTTTCTTCCAACAACAATTCACTGTTTCCGCTAATAACAGTTAGAGGAGTTTTTAAATCATGAACCAAAGCTGTTATTTCACGCATTCTCTGTTGCTCCATATTCCATTGTTCATGTAAAGATACCGATAAACTACTCCTTAACATATCCATAGCTTGCAATGTTTCGTCAAATTCTTTCACTTTTGTATAATTTACAAATGGTGTATCCAGTTTCTGTTCCATAATTTTATGAGTGGCAGATGTCAACACCATAACATCACTGCGAAGTCTTTTTGCATAATACTTAGTCCAAAATAAAATTGACAAAAATGCAGAAACGATTATAAATATAATTAATAAGATTTGAAAATCAGGTAAAACCGATTGCATCCACTTTTTAGTATACGGTATTGAAAAATCATATTGAAGTACACAAAAACTGTCGTCAGGAAGATACAAAAATCTATGATATTGATTATAGGGAAAGGCGAGAATAAATATTTTTTTATTCTTTACCGCTTCATACATTTTTTGCTTACTACTCTCAGTTAAATTTGAATCTTTCACAATCTGTCCGTATTCATTAAAGTATGCCCAGCGATAATATGACGGAAGTTCTGACGGAAGTATATATCCGCTTGATAAAGCTTTCTCTAACTCATACACTTGGGACTCAGCTGTATTAGCAGGCAAAATTAAATTTGAAAAGATAAAAAGTAACAAAATCACAAATGCAAGTACAAGAACACAAACAAAAGATATCCCAACTGTCAGTAAATAATGCCAAAATAACTTTGTTAATGTAAGTTTTCTTTTTTTCATTCGGAATACTTCCATTGATAGCCTTCTCCCCAAACAGTTTTTATAGGTTCTTGTTCTTCACGTTTTAGCTTTGCACGAATATTTTTTATATGTTCGGTTATGGCAGAACTGTCGCCGTTTCCGTCATAACCATATACCGCTTCATATATTTGTTCTTTGGTAAGTGTTTGACCAATATGAAGTGCCAAATATTCACAAATTGCATATTCGCCACGAGTCAGTTTTATAGGTTTTTCTCTGCAAAAAAGCTCTTTTGCACCTAAATCAAACGAGAAATCTCCTCTAATCATTCTAGTTGTCGGTGTACGCTGCTCCCTTCTAAGATGTGCATTTACACGTGCCCGCAACTCCCCTATACGAAATGGCTTAGGCAAATAATCGTCTCCACCTATGCCTAGTCCCATTAAAACATCTGCTTCTTGTGTCTTTGCAGTCAAAAATAATATTGGGCAATCAACTAACTTACGTATTCGACGACAAACCGAAAAACCATCTTCCTCCGACATCATTACATCTAGCAAAATGCAGTCTGCCCATTTACATAGTTCGTCTGTCAATTCAAATCCGCCTTGCAGTGAAATGACATAGTGCCCATCTCGTTCCAAAGCGGTTTTAATTAAATTTCGTACATCGGATTCATCATCTAATACTAAAATATGTGCCAAAAAAAGCACCTCAATTCATCAAAATATATACACCCCATGAAAGAGCATAAAGCAAATATATGTGGGCAGGATAGAACACATAAAAGATTTTTTGGTGTCCGCTTCCTCTTTTTCCATTATAGCACAACATAAGAAGTCCGGCAAGAAAACCATACCACTCATAATACTTAGTAAACATTTGGCTCCATTCAAAATCAGGAAACGAAGAAAGCATATAACCCAGATATACAAAAAAATACAAAAATGTGAAACCTGAAAAAGCAAAAACTTGAAGTTTTCTGTTATTACGAAATACATATAGCAAAATACCTATAATCATTGTGATTATACTTGAATCAGGGTTTGAATTCCAAATAGGTAAAATTGTATACCCCAAAAGACCCAAAGGTGTTGCCAATGTCGGAAACATATTACTCAAAATACCACCAACAATAGGCCAAACTATCGGAATTACTATTGCAGACAGTCCCAATAACCAACGTTTTTGTTTTATCAGGTCAATTCCCTGAAACATTACCATAAGCAACGTAAAAGCAGTCATCATTCCATTCATTGGAAAAAAACCGTCAGGTCTTCTTAAAATGCCTGCAAACTGCATAAAAAACAGTAGTCCATTCATACAAATAGAAATTATATAGACTTTCAAAAAATAGCGTTTTCTGTTATGTGTGTATGTAAATCCCTCCACCATACAAAACAGAAATAATGGTGCAGACAGACGTCCGAGCATTGAAAACCACTCAGGAATATATCCTGTAAATGAGAAGAAATAGTGAATATGGTCTAAAATCATAAGAATTAAGGCGATAGTTTTTAACTCTGTTCCACTAAGTCCCTCTTTTAAAAATAATTTTGTTTTTTCCATAAAAAAATCCCTTTCATATTAATTTGATAATATGATATTACAACGTAAATATAAGGAATTTATAAGGATTTAAGACAAATCAAAAAAACAAAGTGGTGTGACTTTTGATTAAAGCCATACCACTTGCTATTTATAATTTAAGTTTTTTGAATTGTCTTAACACGAAATATAAAATAGTAAATATGAAATAGCCAAACAATTGCAAGGACTATTCTGCCAATAATAACTTGCTTCATCATAATAAAACCTATTGCCATAGTAATTGTAACAATTATCATTATGCGGATTTTAGTCTTCATTGTCATACCTTGACCTTTGACATAGCTTTCCAAATTATTTTTGTAAAGTTTGGTTCCCTTAAACCATGTATGCAAACGTTCAGAACTCTTTCCAAAGCAAAATGCCGCAAACAGCAAAAACGGAAATGTCGGCAAAATAGGCAATACTGCTCCTACTGCTCCCAAACCCAGTGATAAACAGCCAAGCACAATATAAACTATCTTCATTTTTTAGCCCCTTTCTTTTTCTCCTTAATAGTAATTACTACGTGCCATATTGCAAGTAATGGATGATATATTAACATTCTCGGTCCCGAAAAACGCATAACTTCTTTTATTTTTTCTCGCATTTTTGCACTATAACAATGCACAGGACAAGCTGAACAGAAAGTCTTGTTTTCCATAAACGGACACTTATCCACTCTTTTATGAGCATAATCCAATAGTTCCTTACAATCAGTACAAAGATATCCGCCTTTTGTTTTGTGTTTTTTATTACAATACAGTTTTATCATAGTCTCCACAACTTGCTTTTCTTTCAGTCGCTTTTTTGATAAATCTTTTCCCATAAGTAACCATCACTTTCTTATCTTAAATAATATCTCACAAATATAGGCAATATTTTACACTAATAAATTTAATCAAAGTACAGACAAAGGTATAAAAATTATACAAAAAAATTCATATAAAACTCCATTAAAATCAATAAGTATTAATGGTACAATATTGTTATTATATTCTATGTAAACAATCAGCTCATTCTTCCATTTTCAACGCAATATACTTTATCCGCAATTCTCATAGTAGACTCTCTGTGTGAAACTAAAATAACTGTCTTATCTTTTTGCTCTTCTTTGAGTGATTTGAGTATTACTGCCTCATTTAAACTGTCAAGATTACTTGTAGGTTCATCTAACAGCATAAATGGTGCATTGTGTAAAAATGCACGGGCAAGCCCTATTCTTTGACGCTCACCACCTGACAATGTGTCACCCAACTCACCGACAGATGTTTTATATCCATTTGGCAAATTAATAATAAATTCATGAATTGACGCTTTTTTACAAGCATCTTCAATTTCTTCGACAGTCGCATCTTCTTTTGCAATACGTATATTGTTTTCTATTGTGTCGTGGAACAAATGTGTTTCTTGCGTCATATAACTTTCTGTATCTCGCAAAGCATTTGTGGACCAATTTTTAATATCTTCATCGGAAATTTTTACACTTCCTGTTTTAACGTCCCAAAAACGCATTAAAAGTTTTAATAGTGTTGATTTTCCACTACCGCTCTTTCCTACTAAGCCAACAAGACTGTTTTTCTCAATAGATATACTAAAATCTTTTAATATCTGACTATCCTTACCATTTTCATTGTAAGAAAAATTAATATTTTTGCACTCAACACCCGTAAAATCTTTTGCAATACCATTTGTATTTTCTTCAACAACAGGTTCTTCTTCCAAAATTTCAAATACACGTTCTGCCGCAGCAAATGTTGGTTGTAGTGTGCTACCCAAATTTGCCAGTGCAAGCACAGGTCCAAAAGAAGAAACAAAAGCAACAAACGGTACTAACATTTCTTCAAAAGTAATTTTGCCATCAATGTACATAGAGCCTGAAATTAGGAAAAATGTAAGTGTAAGAAGTAATATAAGTGTATTTGTAATACCTGTATTATTTCCTATACCTTTTTTAAGTTTACTTTCAAGAACAGACAAATCTTTGCTCTTTTGTCGCATTTCTTCCAGTCTTTTTGCCTCTTGTCCATATTGTAAACTTTCATTTAATCCACGCAAATTATCAAGTACGTGATTGCCAAGTTTACCTGAACCGTCACGGAACTGACGGGCAACGTCCTTACCCTGTACCGCAATAATCAGTGGTACACCTACACCTATTATCAGATATGAAACAAAGGCAAATACACCCATTAACACAGAATAACTACCTATAAATATACTCATTATAATACTCATACCCAACGCAATCGCCACAGGTGATATAGTATGTGCATAGAATACTTCCAGTAGCTCTACATCTGATGTAATCAGTGATATAAGGTTGCCTCTCTCTTTTCCATCAAGTTTTGCCGGACAAAGTTTTCTCAGTGCCTTAAACAGTTTATCACGGATTAAAGCAAGCAAACGAAAGGCTATGTAGTGATTGCTGGCTTGCTCGGCATAGCGAAGAATACCACGCATAATTGCCAAAACAATTACAACTGCAAAAATAGTCTTTAATGCGATAGCGGAATGTGTAGCAACAACTCCCGTAGCCTCAATAATACCTATACTGCCCAAAACAGGAATAAATGTAGAGCAGAGGAAGCCCAAAATTCCCATTATGATAGCCGCCAACATATAGAGTGCCAGTGGGCGAACCATTTTTGCCATTTTAAATGCTATTTTAAAATTTTTCTTTAACATTATTCTTCTGCTCCTTTCTTACCATATTGTTCAAGTTTTTGCTGACTTAGGAACATATCAGCATAACTTCCGTTTTTCGCCATTAGTTCATTATGTGTACCTTGCTCAGCAAATTGTCCGTTTTCTATTAAGAATATACTGTCAGCATTTACAACATTTGCCAAACGGTGCGAAATCAAAAATACTGTCTTTATTTTTGACATTTCCAAAACCATCTGCATAATATCTTCTTCACTCTCAACATCTACATTTGATGCCGCTTCATCAAAAATATAAATAGGGCTGTCGTGTAAAATTGCACGTGCAAGTGCCAAACGTTGACGCTGTCCGCCCGAGAAATTACTTCCTCTTTCTTGAAGAACGGTATCCAGTCCGTTTTCGCTGCGTAAAAAGTCTGCAAGTTTAACTTGTTCCAAAACTTTCCACATTTCTTCGTCAGTGGCATTTGTTTTACCGAATTGAAGATTATATCTTACACTTCCTTGGAATAGATAACTGTTATGTCCTATTAAAGTTATGTTCTTTAATAATTCTCGCTCGTCTAAATCACGCAGTTCTGTTCCACCGATAAGTATTTTGCCTTGATAATTTTTGTTTTTGCCTACTAGCAGTGCCGAAAGTGTACTTTTTCCGCAACCGCTTTTACCAACCAAAGCATAGAACTTACCTGTTTCAAACTTCTGATTGATTCCCTTTAATATTTCTCTTTCCTTTTCGTAGCCGAAGCGAAGATTTTTAACTTCTATTGTCAAGTCATCACTTAACATTTTTTTACCTTTTTCGACATCTTCACTATCCAAAAACTTAAAAATTTTCTCTGATGCCGCCATACCGTTCATTGCAATATGGAAAAACGAACCAAGTGTACGCATCGGTATAAAAAATTCAGCGGACAGTAAAATAATTAAAAGTGCACCTATCATTGTGACAGTACCTGCTGTTAATTCTTGCAAAGCCAAAATAACACCAATTGCCGCACCGCCGAATGCAACCAAATCCATAACAGTAATTGAATTTAACTGCATTGTAAGAACACGCATTGTTACCTTACGAAAGCTTTCTGCTTCTCGGTTCATTTGCTCTTGCTTATTTTCATCTGCACGATAAATTTTAAGAGTAGTCATTCCTTGTAAATTTTCTAGGAAACTGTCACCAAGACTTGTATATTGTCCCCAATATTTTGCCAAAAGTTTCTTAGCAAATTTTTGTACAAGTACGATTGATATAGGAATAAGCGGTACACAGATAAGTAGCACCAATGCTGCTTTTATGCTAACAAAAGACAGTACAATAAAAAGTGTAATAGGTGCTATCATACTATAAAAAAACTGAGGCAAATAAGCGCCAAAATATGTTTCAAGCTGTTCTACACCCTCTACCGATAATTGTACCATTTCGGAAGTTGAGGCTTTTTCTTGATACGAATTACCCATTTTAACTAATTTATTGTATATTTTTTCACGTAAAACTTGCTTAACTTCTTTTCCCGCAAGATAACCCATTTTTGCCGCCAACTTGCTGAAAATAAAACGTATTAACATACAAACTACTGTCACCGCAACAGCAATAAGTAAGCCTTTTTTCGTGACAATACCAATAAATAAATGATGGAAAAATACACTCCACATAAGAACCATGGCAATATTGCATATTAGCATTACCCATTGACATGCAACTTGTCCGACAACATATTTTTGCGAACTCTTTACTTCTCGAACTAATCGTTTGTTGACCATTCTTTTCTCCTTCTACCATTAAAGCAATTCTACATTATTTTAATTTTAATAATTCAAATTGCTATAAAAATTACTTAAAATTAAGCCAATACTACCAAACGGTTAGTATTGGCTACCCAGTATATTAGCATACGCTAACCATTTTGTCAATCACAAATAACAAATTTTTAAATATTTTTCTAACTAAATCTAATCTATATTGTATTATTTATTAAAAATCATATATTTTTATAAATTTTATGAATACAAAAAAGTTAGTATAAAACTCACTTAAACTTCAAATTATTTTGCTGTATGCAATAAAAAACAACTGTAAACATAAAATATGTAAACAGTTGTCTATATGTATTTATTTAATTATTTTGACAGCTTATCAAATAGCGATGGAACTGTACCAACAAAAGATTTCTCTTTTGAAACTATTATTCTTATAATTGTTACTATTGGAATAAAAATAGAAATTACAATCTCTGCTACTGACTCTTTACTACCAAGTGATATCCATATAAGATATATTACATAACCAAAACAGATATTTACTAAATACGCACCTATTGTTGGTATAAAGCCAAGCAAAGGTGAAACAGCCATTATTATAGCTGCTTTATTTGCTACATTTGGATTAACAACCTTTTTTGTAAAGCAATATAGATTATAGAAAGGAATAATTCCTGCCCATGCCGGCAAATCTAACTTCTTTGCTAGCAATGCCATTAGTACCAAGTAAACAATACCAACTACCAAAGATATTACGATTAAAAAAATTGACGCTCCTAGAAGTAAACCTAAACCTAATCCCATATTATCCATATTTTACACCTTAACTTTCATTTTTTTTTTAAACGGTACTTATAATAACTTACGAATTTATTCATTATTTTAGACTTTCTTATCATACAAATATCAAATAAAATATTTTTAAGTAATATTTAAAACTTACCGTTAATTAATTGCCATTAGATTATATATTATTAAAATGCAAAATGCAAGCTTTTTTTACAGTATTCGTTAAAATTTTACAATATTAACCATCAATATTGTTTTTTTGTCAAAATATGTCATTTAAAATATATAAATTATCAAATACCATCATATCAATACCCATAAAAGATTTTAATTTATATATATATTATATGGTAAATGTATTTATTTTAATTGTTTATAGTATCATTATTGCAGAAAATACCCT
>JAHHTR010000008.1 GCA_020024515.1 Angelakisella sp. | reverse complement strand
TATATTGACATAAAGGGGATAATTTTTATGATGAGTTTTATTATGTTATTTATTATAGTTTTTTCGGTTGTAACAGCTTTTTTTTCAGGGAATATATCCCTACTGTCGACAGGCATAATGCAAGGAGCGGCTGACGGAGTTCAGCTTATTATCAGTATATGCGGAAATATTATTTTGTGGAGCGGACTTTTAAATATTGCCGATAAGTGTGGAATAACAGATTTTTTGGCAAAGATTATCTCACCTATTATATGCAAGTTTTTCTTTCCTAAACTAAAAAAAGATGGTGAGGCAATAAAAAATATTTGTATGAATATATCGGTTAATTTATTGGGGCTTGGAAATGCCGCGACACCACTGGGACTGTCAGCTATGGAAAATATAGAGAAAGAGAAGGGTGTCAGTGAGACAGCGTGTGATGAAATGATTTTATTTGTGGTAATGAATACAGCATCAATGCAGTTAATCCCAACAACGGCGGCTTTTTTGCGTATGCAAAATGGCAGCAGAGCGCCAATGGAAATACTGCCTTGTGTAATTATCAGTTCGATAGTGTCATTAAGCGTAGGTATTATTATGGCAAAAACTATTTCTAAATTAACAAGCAAAAAGGCGTATTGTTGATTTATATAAATATTTAAAGGAGAAAAGTGTAGAATGTCTGATGCAATTATTCCGATAACTGTGCTTATAATTGTTTTTACAGGTGCAATAAAAAAGCATAATATATTTGCCGAGTTTTTGGACGGAGCAACGCAAGGGTTACATATTATTGTAAAAATTGTTCCTTCACTTGTTTTAATGGTAGTGCTTGTGACAATGTTTAAAACTTCCGGGGCATTAAATGTACTTACTTATTCATTGAGAACACCTTGTAAAATTTTTGATATACCACCGGAGATAATACCACTTGCCATTATGCATCCGCTTTCGGGCGGTGGTTCACTTGCTTTGTATAAAGAGATACTTTTAAACTATGGGCCGGATAGCTTTATAGGGCAAGTAGCATCTGTTATGCAAGGCTCAGCCGAAACAACATTTTATACAATAGTTATATATTATGGTGCTACAAAGGTGCGTAATACAAGGCATACACTTGTTTCATCGCTCAGTGCTGATTTAACAGCTATGATAATGAGCATAATAACAGTTAGATTATTGTTAGTATAAAAGATATTTTGCTGACAAAAAAGATTGGGAGGTTATAAATATTCCCAATCTTCAAAATAGTTATGTAGTTATATTTAATTTTTCATATTCCGCTTTTGGCATATAACGTTCTACTTCTTTATCCCATATTTTTTCTTCAATTCTTTGTTTCAGTACATTTATATCTGCATTGAAATTAAATTTTGAAGAAAAGCTAATGGAAAAATATTTTGATTTATCTACTGTATAGCCATTAATATATAGCTTTGCAGTGGAAAAATTTTTGTTTGTTATAAGTGCGAATTCTCTTGATTTATTCAAAAATTCATCAATATCATTTGTATCTTCAAGTGTTAAGTCTATACGTACAAAATCAACAAAATCAATATTATTGACATCTATTTCTGTATCTGTATTATTAAATGGATTGATGGATACGATTATATCAATATCTTTTACTGAATTTTTATCAGGAATATTATTATATAATACATCTTCTATATGTCTGCTTATTTTCATTTCACTGATACTTTTTTCAGGTCCAAAATATTTTATTGTATTTGGAATAATAAGAGCCATACCACTGAATACCACAAGGCAAAATGCAATAAACATTGATAAAAAGTCATATTTAAGTTTTTTGTTGTTGGCAAAAAATGATGCCACAAGAATTTCTATACCAAGAGATATAAATATAAATGGAGTAATTGCCGACAGCAATGCAAAATTAAAATTTTGGGAAATTACTGAGTTTATAGTAAGAGAGCCTATTGCCACAAGCGTAAGTCCCAGTGTAAAAGTGCCAACACGTTTTGTTTTTTGTGGCATATAATATTTTAATATGTCATTATTGGCAGTATTTGTATTAACAGTATTTGTTGTTGTGGCATTATCTGTTGCAGTGTCTACCGTGCTTTCGTTATTTATATCTTGTTGAGTGTTTTCCATAATATAAACATATCCTCCTTGTTTGTGTTATTATTTATCACTGTTGCTTTCTGTCGGTTTAAATTCTTTCCACTTTTCTTCTGCTTTTACTTTTTTGCTTGTACTTTTTAACATTTTTGTACCTGTGAAGATTACCAAAATAGCAACGATAAGTGTAGGTATATTGCGTATAATGTTATTTAACCACCACAAATCAAGTTCATACACCAGTCTTGATATTATAGGAAAAATGGAGCTATTGAAGATTAAGAATATTCCAAACCAAATAAGAGCAATACCGAATGTTCTTTGTTTTATTTTGAAGAATGTTTTATATTCATCACCAAATAATTTTTCAATATTGATTATATATTTATCAGCATTTGCCTGTCTTTCTTCGTATGTTTGATTGTGAATATGGAATGTATCAAAAAAAGATACAGCAAAAATAATCGGTAAAAATATTGTAAGTATTTCTATATCTAAAAACACTGCAATAAATATATTAAATAAAAAGATAGACATAAAAGATATTCCACGTTTCATATATTCATGATACATCTGTCCTGCTCCTGGAATGAATGCAAATATAAATGTAAGAAAACTATTTTTTTTCATTATTAAAAAAACTCCTTTGTAAAATTATTTATTATTTTTGTTTTAGTTATTAAAATAATTAAACTTGAATTTTGATAAAATCTTATCCCAATTTTCATTTAACTTAGTAAAGTGGTTATTTATATCATCAATAACAGTAGTATGCGTATCTGGTTTATATTCAGTTAAGTTTCTCTCTTTTGATACTTCGTATATATTACTGAATACTCCTATTTGCCAAAAAACAATGGCAAAAACTGCGGCGGCTGTGGCGGCAAAATATCTGTTAAATATTATTTTAATAACTTTTTGATGTATTCTCCTCATGATGCTTTGAGTAAGTGGTTTTTCAGGTTCAATCAAAACATCATCTGTCAAAAAATTGCTGTATCTTACCAAACATTCATCGCAAAAGCTTAAATGTTCGCTTACTTCAAGACTTTCTGTTTCATTCAAAGTATTTTCAACACTCATTTTTAGTGCAAGGTCTGTTAAATGTCCGTCTTCTCTAAAAAGTTCCATCAAAATTCTCCTTTCAATTTATTTTGCAGTATGTTTTTACCTCTGTATATCTGTGTATGTACTGTCTTATACGGTCTATCTAAAATATCGGCTATTTCCTCTATGCTTTTTTCTTCAAGAAAAAACATTGTACACACTTTGTTATATGGTTCTTTTAAGTTTTGTATTTCGTCTGTTATTTGTGATATTGTCTCTTTGGAGAGGGCGATATCTTCACTATTATTTGAATAACCGTTTGAATCCATAATATCTATTAGATTGTCTTGGGTACAGGTAACACGTTTGTTGTAAGCACTCTTTAAAAAATCTTTTGCCTTGTTTGTCGCTATTCTCATTAGCCAAGGTTTTAAGGCATTTGGTGGGCAAGAATTTATGTGTGAGTATGCTGAAATAAATGTTTCTTGCGTTAAATCTTCGGCTGTATGGTGGTTTTTACAAAAATTATAACATACAGTATATATCAGTTTTTCGTATGTACTGACAATATTTTCAAATTCTTTATCTGTCATTCTTCTGTAAACTCACCACCTTTTTTAAAAAGTTTTGTATAAGCGCTTTTGTATCCGAATACATATATTATACGATATATAAATAATTATTTCTTCAAAAAATTTTTTATTGATAGCAAAAAATATGTAATACGGATAAAAGCCTATTGACAAAAGTGTTATAATACTAATGTTATCTTTTGTTATCTTTATAAAAGAAAAATACTATATTGCTTAAAAATAGGAGTACTTAACATTTTATACTCCCCGAGATTTATTTTTCGGCCCACCTTTTTGAAAGTGACGGTGTCAAAAGGGTAAAATTTTACCGTTGGAGAAATTATATTAATGAATAAAAACTTTAAAAAAATTAAATCTTTGATTGTGGCTGCTTTGATAGCAGGAATTTATGTTTCGCTGTGCGTAATTTTTGCACCTATATCTTTTGGTGCGGTTCAGGTTCGCATAAGCGAAGTTTTAACTATATTACCTATATTTACGCCGAGTGCTATATGGGGTGTAACTGTTGGTTGTTTAATAAGCAATATATTAAGTTTTTCACCATGGGATATGCTTTTGGGTACATTTGCAACACTTATTTCAGCAATTTGTACTTATAAATTAAGAAATATTCGATTTAAAGGTTTGCCTATTTTGGCGGCATTACCACCTATCATAATAAATGCTGTCGTTGTAGGACTCGAGATAACATACATATTTATGCCTGAAAGTGCAAGCATAGCAGTGCTTCTTATAAATATGGTAAGTGTTTTCATAGGTCAATTTATCAGTTGTTTTATTATCGGTTTACCACTGGCAAAATTAATTGAAAAATCACCTATATTAAAACAAATTATAAGTGAAGATTAAGACATATTAATTACCCCGTTTTTAGCAATCAAAATGAACATTATACAGATAACATATTTTAAATGGAAATATTTACACTCTCAAAATTTGAGAGTGTTTTTCTTTTTTTAAATATAACTTATATACTTGTATTTTCTTATAAAATTGTGTATTCTATAATTGATAACAGTTTGGTTATTATTAATTTTTTAAAGGAATATTTTATATAATTATTGTATGTATTAAAGGAGATTTTTTTATGGCACAAGTTATAAATAATACAGCAAAAAAACTGGCTAAAGAATACTCATCAAGAATATTTGAAGAAAAATTTAAATATGACGGTGACGACTTAGGTGTAACTTTTACAAAAGAAAAAACTGTCTTTAAAGTATGGTCACCACTGGCAACAAAAATATCTGTTAATTTATATAAAAACGGAGATGCTGAAACCGAGTGCTATCAAACTTATGTACTTGAAAAAGGCAAAAATGGTGTGTGGAGTGTAGAAATAAATGAGGATTTGGAAAATATATACTACACATATACAGTAAAGGCTCTGGATAATGAGCGAGAAACAGGCGATATTTATGCCCGTGCATGTGGTGTAAACAGTCAAAGAAGTATGATAGTAAACCTCAAAGACACAAACCCGCAAGACTGGGAAAAAGACAGCTTTTCTTATGACAAGAATTTGCAACCTATTATATATGAGCTACACATAAAAGATTTTTCTTATGACAAAAACAGTGGGATTTCTGATAAAAACAGAGGTAAATATCTTGCATTTACCGAGACAGGCACTTGCTACAATAATGATAAAGACAAACCAACAGGTATAGATTATTTGAAAAAGCTTGGTATTACCCATGTTCATATATTACCCATGTATGATTTTGGCAGTATTGATGAAGACGGAAGTGATACACAGTTTAACTGGGGATATGACCCTGTAAACTATAATGTACCGGAGGGTAGCTATGCGTCTGATGCACATGACGGCAGAGTACGTGTAAAGGAAGTAAAGCAAATGATACAAGCACTACACAGTGCGGGTATCGGTGTAATAATGGACGTTGTGTATAATCATACATATAATACAGACTCATTTTTCCAATGCACAGTGCCATATTATTACTATCGTGTTGATGAAAACGGTAATTTCTCAAACGGTTCGGCTTGTGGTAATGAGACAGCGAGCGAGAGATTTATGTTCCGTAAGTATATGATAGATTCTGTTATGTACTGGGCAAAGGAATATCATATAGACGGTTTTAGATTTGATCTTATGGGACTGCATGACACAGCAACAATGAATACTATTCGTGAAACACTCAATACTTTGCCAAATGGTGAAAATATACTTATGTATGGTGAACCATGGTTTGCAAGCACTCCCGCTATGGATAAAGGAGCAATACCTGCAACAAAAGAAAATTTGCGCTATCTTGATACAAATATCGCTATATTCAGTGATGATACACGTGATACAATAAAAGGAAGTGTATTTTTTGAAAAAGACGGTGGCTTTGTAAACGGTAAACCGTTCTTGACAGATAAGGTGCGTTCGGCTGTTTGTGCATGGTGTGATAATTCCGGCGTAGATGCCTACTACCCGCGTCAAATAATTTCTTATGTATCAGCTCATGACAACTATTCACTGTATGATAAACTCGTTTTATCTATGACACATACACAAGATTTTAAAAATATTAACAAAACACTTATTGATACAAATAAATTTATTGCTACAATAATAATGACTTGCTGCGGTACTACTTTCTTCCAAGCAGGTGAGGAGTTTGCAAGAACAAAAGACGGTATAGGTGACAGTTATAATTCAGCTCCAGAGATAAATATGCTTAATTGGGAACGAGCATATCAAAATAAGGATTTGGTTGATTTTTATGCAAATTTGATTGCATTTAGAAAAACTGTACCTGCACTTATGAAGAAAAATATAAAAGTATCAAAACACATTGAATTTGTTGATACTGAAATACAATCAATGGTACACTTTATTGTTAAATCAAATGACAGTAAAGATGTTTTTGTTGTATATAATGCATCGGAAAATCAGGCAATAGTAAATTTACCTGAGGGCGATTGGCAAATTATTTGTGATGGTAAAGAAGTATTTACTGACAATACACAAGTATTTAATAATGAAGTGGTTATAGAAAAAAAATGTGGTGTTATTTTTAGAAAGCATAATTAAAAAAGGAGTACTTTGTATGGCACTGAACAAAATAATGTTTGCGGCAATTAAATATGCGTCAAGACGAGAAATTGATATAAAGACAAATTATGAGAAATCAAGAATGTTTTTTGATATGTCACACCCACCTTTAAAGGGTGAATATGATATGTGGGATAAGTCTGTAAAAAAAGACGGTTACGAAATACCTGTAAGAATTTTCGCACCTGAAAAGACAAAGCCTTCACAGCTTATATTATTTATTCACGGTGGCGGCTGGGTTATCGGTAATATTAACAGCTATACAAATACTTGTTCAAGAATAGCCTGTATTACAAATAGTTATGTTGTGTCTGTTGATTATCGACTTGCACCGGAAAATAAATTTCCTTGTGCTATAAATGATTGCTTTGATACATTATTGGAAGTATATAAAAATATAGAAGACTTTGGTATTCCGCAAGACAGAGTATATCTTATGGGAGACAGTGCTGGTGGAAATCTATCCGCAGCACTGTCATTAATGGCAAGAGACAAGGGAGTATTTGTCCCTAAAAAACAAATACTTCTGTATCCGGTAACAAATAATGACCATTCAAAAAATTCACCTTTTAAGTCAGTGGAGGAATATGGCTATGACTATTTTTTAACTTCAAAGAGAATAAGAGACTATTTATCTATGTATCTTGGAGAAGATGGTAATGACTGCAAAAGCCCGTATTTTGCTCCACTGTTGGCGGAAGATTTTTCAAATCAACCACAAACACTTATAATAACAGCAGAGTGTTGTCCTTTGCGTGATGAGGGTGAATATTATGGTGAAAAGCTGAAAGAGGCGGGAAATTATGTAGAGATACATCGTATGCCTGATACTATTCATGGGTATTTTGTACTGCCACCGCAGTTTAAAGCAGTCAGAAATTCTTTTGCTGTTATAAACAGATTTTTAAATATATAAATATTAGTTTTTATTATATAATTTTTTATTGGGGGCTTTGTTTTGTCAAAGAGTTTTTTAGAAGAACAATGGTATAAGCTGGATAATGCAGCTAAGATATTTCCACCAAATACAGGTTTGCGTGACACAAAAATAATTCGATTTGCCTGTAAATTAATAGAAAAAGTTGATGGTGAAATACTGAAAAAAGCGGTAGATTCGGCACTAGATATATTTCCACATTATCGTTCTGTTTTAAGAAAAGGGCTGTTTTGGTATTATTTTCAGCAGAGCGACATACCGCCTGTTGTTGAAGAAGAAAATATACTTCCTTTTACCACATTATATGACGGGAATAAACAAAACCTATTGTTTAGGGTAACATACTTTAATAAACGTATAAATTTGGAAGTATATCATGCAATAACCGATGGTGCAGGTGGTATAGAGTTCTTTAAAAGAATACTTTATTATTATTTAAAAGAAAAATATTCCTATGAAATGCCCGAGGATTTTGTTTTGACTGATAGTTCTTCATCTGTTTCTCAAAAGCTTGACGATAGTTACAAACATTATTATATATCCGATAAAAACAAAATAACTATTCCCGAAAGTAAAAAGGCATACAGAATAAAGGGCTTGAAACTATCGGAATATCGTACGAGGATAACAGAAATTACTATGCCTGTGGATAAACTACTGAGTATATCAAAAGAATATCAAACAACACTTACGGTATATCTTGCGGCACTCTTTACACTTGCTGTCCATGAAGTTCGCCCTCGTTCACAAAATAAACCCATAGTACTATGTATTCCGGTAAATTTACGTAAATATTTTCCCTCGGACTCTGCAAGAAATTTTTTCGGTGTTTTTGAAGTAAAATATAAATTTGATAAAAATAATGTTATAGATGATAAAGAATTATTAAAAGACGTAGTGCATAGTTACAACAGTCAGTTTAAAGAAGAATTGACAAAAGAAAAGTTGGAAAGCTCTATTTATAAAATGCTTGCACTTGAAAGCAATACTTTCATTAAAATTATACCGCTGATTATTAAAAATCCTGTTATGCACTATTTCGGTGCAAGTAATGATAAACAAATGACAGCATCTTTTTCAAATATTGGAATAATAAATATAGACAGTCCGATGGATAAGTATATAGAAAACTTTATAGTATCTGTTGCAACAAATAAACTGCAAGTAGCACTTACAACATACAATAATAAACTTACAATTACCGTTACATCACCATTTGTCAGTAGTGATACGGAAATGTGTTTCGTGAGAAAATTGTCAGCATTGGGGATAGATGTTACACTAACATCTAATACAATAAATTAAAATATAGTTAAAAAGGGGTTTTATGATATATGAAATATTGTAAAAATTGTATGGTAAATGTTACGCAAGACAGCAAAATGTGTCCCCTGTGCCAAAATGAACTTATAGACAAGGGTGGCGAATCGGAACAAGAGTATCCGCAAATAGAGAGAATAATAAAAAAACACAGTATTGTTATAAAGGTTTTTATGTTTCTTTCTTTTTTGGCAGTCATACTTTGTTTTGCAGCGAATTATTTATTTCATTTTGATGTGCTGTGGTCAATAATAGTGGCTGTCGGTGTTATATGTATGTGGATTAGTTTGAGTGTTATATTTAAAAAACGTCATAATATACCTAAGCTGATTTTATGGGAATGTGTTTTATTTTCACTATCTGCCATAATACTTGATTTTTTAAGCGGATTTAAACTATGGTCAATTACTTATGTTATGCCTGCTTTTATTATTGTAAGTTTGCTTTCGATGTGGACAGTTGCATCTGTAATGAATATAAAATTACGAGACTATATGACATATATGTTGATTGATATTTTATTGGGTATAGTTCCGTTTATAATGCTGTGTTTAAATAATGTTAGTGATCCGTTTCCGTCAGTTATGGCAGTGGTGGCAAGTGTTATTACATTTATTGCTATATTTGTTTTTAAATATAAAAGCCTAAAAGAAGAATTAAAAAGACGATTTCATATATAATAAAAAATAATAAAATAATTAAAAAGGAAAAAGTGAATGTATATAGTAACAGATAGTGAAAAAATGTTCTATGAACTTGCAAATATAGTAAAATTATTTTATCCGTTGCAGGAAATTAAGTGGCAAAGAGAAACAGAAGTTTTACCAAATGACAGTGATACGGTTTTGTTGAGTATGAATACTGTCGATAACAAAACCTATGCCGAAGTACAGCTTATTTTACAAAGTGGTGAAAAGCGAACAGAATCAGATTGTATTATAGATATAAAAGTAAAAGACCATATAATACTCGGAAAACTATTGTATAAAATTCTGAGTAAAAAAAGCGGAAAAACAATACAATGGGGGGTTTTGACAGGAATACGTCCTGTTAAAATTGCACGTAAAATGCGTATAGACGGTATGGATTACAGTGAAATACAAAAATTCTTTGAAGAAGAATTTTTGGTTTCCACACAAAAAGCAAATCTATGTGTAAAAACCGAAGAAGTGCAAAAAGACATAGTTAATTCTTCCATTATAAATGGATACAGCCTTTATATTTCGGTACCGTTTTGTCCGTCAAGATGCAGTTACTGTTCTTTTGTTTCACATTCTATCGAAAAAGCAAGAGACCTAATTCCGTTGTATGTTGAAAAAATGTGTGAAGAAATAAGATATACAGGGCAGCTTTTAAAAGAAAAAAATCTTGTAATGCAAAGTGTATATATGGGTGGCGGTACGCCTACAACACTCAATGCTGATGAAATGCGACAAGTACTTACTACTGTAAAAGAAAACTTTGATTTGAGTAACTGTAAAGAAATAACAGTGGAGGCAGGCAGACCTGATACAATTACTGCCGATAAACTTGATGTACTTAAAGAGCTTGGTGTAAATAGAATAAGTGTAAATTGCCAAACCCTTAATAACAAAGTACTGGAAGAAATAGGTAGAAAGCACACTGCACAGGAGTTTATTGATGCCTATAATTTGGTTAAACAATATCACTTTGATACAATTAATGTTGATTTGATAGCAGGACTTCCAAAAGATACATATAGTTCTTTTGTTGACAGCATAGAGAAAGTTATTGCATTAAATCCAGAAAACATTACTGTACATGCACTAACTGTAAAACGTGCCGCAACTATTGCAAAAGGTAAAGATGATATATTAAAAGACAGCGAAAAACAGGGCGAGAGCGAGATTACAAAAATGATTAATTATTCTCAGGAACTTCTTTGCAAAAACTATGAGCCATATTATTTATACAGACAAAAAGGCACTGTCGAGAGCCTTGAAAATGTAGGATTTTCAAAGAAAAATCATGAGTGCTGTTATAATATTTATATAATGGACGAGGCACATTCAATAGTATCAGTCGGTGCAGGTGGGGTAACAAAAGTGGTTATACAGTCACCTACTGATATTAATGATACCAGAATAGAGAGAATTTTTAATTTAAAATATCCATACGAGTATATAAATCGTTTTGATGAGGCGCTAGCCAAAAAAGACAGTATGTTGGATTTATTCAATATTGTCCGTGAAAATGAAAAACTAAAAAAATAAATATAATAAAGTTATAGAGGAAAATTTCTGATATTATTTGTATAATTGAGATTTTCCTCTATATTTTTTATTTTATAGTTGCATTTTTATATGATAATATTATGATAATTTTCGACGAAAGAGGAAATAATTTTTAAAATATATATTTATTATATATGAATACTTGTTAAAAACTTTATTAATATTGCTGAAATATATAAAAATTTTTAATATAATATTGAAAATTTAAACAAAATGATATATAATATGCTCAGGTTGAAAACCTAATAATAACTAAATATTTTAAAAATAGTTTAGGAGGAAGAAAAATGAAAAAATTTATTGCAGTTGCTATGGCAACTCTAATGGCAGTCTTTTGCTTTGTCGGTTGTGGTAAAACAGATACAAATACACCACCGACAACAACAGATGCTATTAATGTGGGTGTGTTTTACTATAACTTTGCCGATGTTTACATCACAAGCGTTCGTTCAAATATGGACAAAATGCTGACAGATTTGGGAGTTAAATTTCAAAATTTTGACGGTAACAACAACCAATCCAACCAATTAGACCAAATTAATACTGCTATAACAAACGGTATGAATTTACTTATAGTTAATATTGTTGAGACATCTTCACCGGATGCCGCACAAAATGCAGTTGAAGCTGCAAAAAAAGCAGGTATTCCAATAATATTCTTTAACCGTGAAGTTGCAAACGAAGTGGTAAACAGCTATGATAAATGTGCTTTTGTTGGTACAGATGCAGCAGAAGCAGGCCATATGCAAGGTAAACTTATCGCAGAAGTTCTACTTAAAGATTTTGATAAATATGATCTAAATAAAGACGGTGAAATTTCATACGTTATGTTTAAAGGTCAGGAAGGTAACGCGGAGGCTGAATTCCGTACACAATTTGCAGTGGAAGACGCAGACAAAATGCTTACAGAAGCCGGCAAAAAACCACTTAAATTCTATAATTCAGCAAACTCATCAAAATATCTTGTTGACCAAAACGGTGCATGGTCATCACAAGCTGCAACAGACTATATGACAACAATACTTGCAGAGTATACAGAGGCTAACAAAAATATGGTAGAACTTGTTATCGCAAACAATGACGGTATGGCAGAGGGTGCTATATCAGCACTGCAAACAGCGGGCTACAACAAGGGCGATGAAAAAATGATACCTGTATTCGGTGTTGATGCTGTCGATTCAGCAAAAGCCCTTATAAAAGCCAACAAAATGACAGGTACAATTATGCAGGACGCAGAAGGTATGGCAAAGACAATAACAGCACTTGTTAAAAACGTAAAAGACGGTGCAAACTTAATGGATAACACAGGTGACTTCAATGTTGATAAAAATGTTGCAAAAATTCGTGTACCATACGGTGTATACACAGGCTGATTATAAACAAACAGTATATATTGTAACTTGAAAATTTTGGGGCTGCTAAATTTTTTAGTAGCCCCAAAAAAAAAAAAAGTAAAAATCAGTTATATAAAAAATTTTTATCTAATTTACTGTAATTTTATCAATTTTTGAAATTATGGTAGATAGGAGGAATAGTATGAGCGAAAAAATGTTGCTTGAAATGAAGGGAATAAGTAAAGAATTTCCTGGAGTAAAGGCACTTGATAATGTATCATTTTCGGTTCGCCCGGGAACAGTACACGCATTAATGGGCGAAAATGGTGCCGGTAAATCTACACTTATGAAATGTCTCTTTGGTATTTATTACAAAGATGCAGGAACAATTATATTAGATGGCAAAGAAGTAAACTTTAAAAGCTCAAAAGAGGCACTTGAAAATGGTGTTGCAATGGTTCATCAAGAACTTAATCAAGCACTTACACGCAGTGTACAGGATAATCTGTGGCTTGGTCGCTATCCCAAAATTGCAGGACTTATGGTAAGCGAGAGTGAAATGAAAAAGCGAACAAAGGAGATTTTTGACGAACTTAATGTAAAAGTTGATCCGAAAACAATAATGTCAACGATGTCTGTTTCACAAAGACAAATGGTAGAAATAGCAAAGGCTGTTTCTTATCATTCAAAAATAATTGTTTTTGATGAGCCTACATCATCACTTACAGAAGTAGAAGTTGAACATCTTTTTAAAATAATAAATATGCTTAAATCAAAAGGTTGCGGAATTATTTACATATCACACAAAATGGAAGAAATTTTGCGTATAAGTGATGATGTAACAATTATGCGTGACGGTACATGGGTAGCTACAAAACCTGCGAAAGATTTGACAATGGACGAAATAATCAAATTAATGGTTGGTCGTGAGCTTACAAACCGTTTCCCTGAAAAGATAAATAGTCCCGGTGAAGTTATCCTTGATGTAAAAAATTTGTCGGGAAAATACACAAGACTAAAAGACGCAACATTTCAGCTAAGAAAAGGTGAAGTCTTGGGTATAGCAGGACTTGACGGTTCAGGACGAACAGAAGTGCTGGAAAATTTATTTGGATCTATGACAAAGGACGGTGGAACAATAACACTTCACGGTAAACAAATAGAAAATAAAAATCCGAAAGATGCGATAAAAAATGGTTTTGCTTTGATAACAGAGGAAAGACGTGCAACAGGTATTTTCGGTGTATTGGATATACTAAACAATACTGTAATATCTTCGCTTAAAAATTATAAAAAGTTTGGTATGCTTAATGATAAAAAAATGAAACAAGATACTGAATGGTCAATAAAAGCTATGCACATAAAAACTCCCAGTCAAAATACAAAGATACGTGCTTTATCGGGTGGTAATCAGCAAAAGGTTATTATAGGCAGATGGCTGCTTACACAGCCAGAAGTTCTTTTGCTTGATGAACCCACAAGAGGTATTGATGTAGGTGCAAAGTATGAAATTTATCAGCTTATACTTGACCTTGCAAATCAGGAAAAAGGTGTAATAATGGTTTCATCGGAAATGCCTGAATTACTGGGTGTTTGCGACAGAATAATAGTAATGTCCGGCGGTCGTGTTGCAGGTGAAGTGGATGCAAAAACAGCGACACAGGAAGAAATTCTTACACTTGCCGCTAAGTACGTATAAGAGGGAGGAAACAACAATGTTTTCAAATTTAAAAGAAACTGTCCGTAATAAAGAAACATGGACTGCAAAAAATATAATAAATTTTTTGGTTAATAATGCACTGTTTATATTTATGACAATAGCTGTTATATATATAGCTATCAAAAATCCACGTTTTTTAGGTGTATCTTCATTAGTCAATATACTTTCTCAAACTGCTGCATATTTGCCTGCTGCACTGGGTATTGCAGGTTGTATTGTTTTGACAGGTACCGACCTTTCGGCAGGTCGTATTATAGGCTTAACAGCCTGTATATCGGCTTCACTATTGCAAACAGTTGATCTTACAAATAAAATGTGGCCTAAAATAGGCACACTTAGCATATTCATTGTTATACCGTTTGTTATGATTATAGGTGCTGCTTTTGGTGCGTTCAACGGCTTCTTTGTTTCAAAATTTAAGCTACACCCATTTATTGTTACACTTGGTACTCAGCTTATCATAAACACAATTTTACTAAGATATGTAAAAATGGGTAATAACAACGGTGCGGCTATTTCGGGATTGGATAAATCCTATACTAAATTTATTAAGGATTCGTTTGTAAATTTCGGAGATGTGTCAATACCAAACTATGTATGGATAGCCATTGTTTTGACAATTATTATGTGGTTTATCTGGAACAAAACAACACTTGGCAAAAATATGTTTGCACTTGGCGCAAATGAGGAGGCGGCACGTGTATCGGGTGTAAATGTTATGGGTACAACAATAGCTGTATTTGCCCTTGCAGGTGCTTTCTATGGAATATCAGGTTTTATTGAGGGTGCAAGGGTAGGTTCAAATACCGTAAATACAGGACTTAACTATGAACTTGATGCTATTGCTGCCTGTGTAATAGGTGGTGTGTCATTTGTTGGTGGTATAGGTAAAATAAGAGGTATTATTGTCGGTGTATTTATGCTGAGACTGATATTTATAGGTCTTAATATGATAAATATAAATCAAGATTATTTTTACCTGATAAAAGGTGCTATAATACTGTTTGCATGTGCACTTGATATGCGTAAATATCTTGTTAAAAAATAAGCTTTTTACATATCTCCATATATACATAAAAGAATGGATACAGAGAAAATATATTTCTTTGTACCCATTCTTTTTTATTTTTGTTTACACATAATTTTTGTTTTCAGAAAACTTGGCAAAATGGGTTTTGTGATAATTGTATTTTGTACAACATCTTCTTTAACACTTGTTTCAAGTTCTTTTTGTTCATAGTATTCTTTTTTCATAAGTTTAATGACATAGGATTTATATGCCTGCAAATAATTATTTTTGTATATTAATATATCCAAAAGGTCATTATCATTACTCAAATTAAAAAACATTTCGTTTTCTTCAATTTCTGCATCAATACTTTTCATTAAAGCAGAAAGTGATAAATCAAAAGGTTGTTCTGTCGGTTCAAAAAAACTTTTTATAAAATCTATTATTTTCATAGTAAAACACCATTCCTTGTAAACAATTATACTGTTCAGTAATAATATTTGGTATTTTATTATATTTTATTCAAAAATTTCCATAAAACTTATCGACTTATTTTTTAAGCAAAAGTTTTAAAAAGTTTTTCGTTTTGTAATGTCTCAGCTTTAAATGTACGTACTCCGCTGTGTCTGAATGATATGGTCACAAGCTGTCTTTTTTCGTTTATTTCGGTTATAACCCCTGCACCGAAAAATACATGAGAAATACCCAGTCCAACACGTACACCATATATATTTTGTGACTTTTGATTGCCTCCAATATTCATATACGGAATAAAACGTGATATAAGTAAATCTCTGTCAAACCATTTTTGAGGAGAGTATATCCATAGCTTATTTTTCGCACGTGTAACTGCTGTATAAAAAAGTCTCAGTTCTTCCTCTATATTTTCCGATATATCGAATGAATTATATTCTACACTGTCAATATCTGGGAATACACCTTCGTAGGTATCGGCAATAATAATATCATCATACTCCTGTCCCTTTGCGGAATGTACCGTCGAAAGTCTGATTGTAATATTTTCGTTATTATCGGTATTTTCAAAAAATTTATCGGTATTTGTTAGTTTTTCCAAAAGTTCTGATGTGTCTTCACAGTACTTTGCAATATTATATATTGTGTTAATTTTGTGGAGATAGTTTGAAGTCATATAGCCACTCGGAGCTTTTTTTTCAAGATTGTCAAAGTAATTCAAAGTATTTATTATAGTCAAAATTTGTATATCAGGTCTTTGCTTTCGCATAGATTTTAGTGTTTTGTGTATATCGTATGCGAATATAGACTGTCTTGCAAATTTATCGTTTTGCGAAATCCAGTAGAATATGTCACCGTAATAGTCTTGCTTAATTAACTGTACATCACTGCGACTTAGCCATAAATCAAGTTTAAAATAAACTTTGTTAAATACTTCAAAATTTTCGGGATCTAATACTAATTTTAGGATATTCACAATATCACGCACAATGAAGTCATTTGCATAGCTTGTCATAGTTTTTGATATGGTGAAAGGTATATTTTGTTTTTTAAATTCATTTGCAAGCCCGATAGCCGAGATGACTGTTCGATATAGAACAGCTGTTATTTCTCCTTGTGCAAGATTGTTTTTGCAAAGTTCAGCGATCTTAACATATTCATTTTCAAGTTTTTCTTCTGTAACGAGTGTTATTTTGTTTTCATAACCTCTATCGCTTTTGATAGTCTTATCATATCTGTTTGTATTGTGTTTAATAAGACTGTTTGATGCAGTGATAATATCGAGGCTGCTTCGGTAATTTTGTTCCATCTTAATTATTTTTCCGTCAGGATAGGTATTGAAAAATTCGAGCAGACCTTTTGGAAAAGCACCACGAAAGCCATATATACTTTGGTCTTCATCACCAACCATAAACAGATTATCGACAGTTATCAGTTTAATTATATTTTGTTGTAATTTTGATGTATCTTGAACTTCATCAACAAATATATGTTTATATTTTTGCTTTACATATTGCAGTATCGGTGGATATTTATGAAGTGCAATATATGTGTAGTTTAACATATCATCAAAATCCATAACGAAATTTTCACGTTTCCAGTTTTTGTAGTCATTATAAATATCAGAAAATTTTGCATCAGTAAGTTTATGAATACTGTCAAGTTCTGTTGAGTCTATTTGCATATTAATACAGTAGCCTATTGCTGTGTATATATTATTAATATCATCATCTGTCAAAAATTCTTTGCTGTATTTTTGATAAATCGAACGCATAAGCATATTTTTATTATATTTAGCGTTATTGTCAAGTATCTCAAAAATTTTTGTACCACGCATATTTGCATAGACTTTCAGTAAAGTATAGCAAAAACTATGGATTGTAGAAAAATGCGGACTCTTGATTTTAAGTTCTTTAAATAAAATTTCCCATCGACTTTTCATATCAAGTGCCGCAGCTCTGTTAAATGTAATAACAAGTATTTCGTCGGGATTTATATTTTTTTCGGTGATAAGTCGTGCAAGTCGGATTGTCAAAACCGTTGTCTTTCCCGCACCGGGAACAGCTAGCAAAAGTAATTTGTTGCTGTCATTATAAACAGCTTCTGTTTGCTCCTCGGAAAGTTCTATATTTTTATGTGTTTTTACATATTCACAAATATTCATTTAATAAAATTCCCTATCAAAACAATTAATATTTTATTACGGTTTCAAAACAGTTTTTTCCGTCTACTTCACCCGATATATATAATACATTATCAATTTTTTGATAATAAATAGATATTTCGTCATTTAGTTTTGCTTCATTATGATAATAAATTTCAAATCTCTTTGAAGTAGATTCGATAGATACAATCTCATAAGCAGCATCAAATACAATATCGGCATATACGGTATTATTAACATGACAATTTACATCTAACATGTGCGGTAAAACTTTTACATTATGTAAAAAAGTTTTTTCGGTAGGACGCAAACAACGAAAGTCTTCTTGTTTCATCGGTTCATCAAAAGGAAAAACAATATCTTCGGGTAGTCTGCGACATATTCTATGTGTGGCTATATCTACAAGTGTCCATTTACTGTCAAGTTTTATAATAACATTACCCTGTGCATCAATAAAGTCTGTACAACGATTGTATATGGCACGATTTGGCAAATATGCGTGTGTACGAAGTGCTATTTCTTCATTTCCCTTTGGCAGACGTGCTATATCAAGGCTGAGTTTTGCAAGTAAAAAAGCCTTACCTTTATTAACAAAATAATTATAATCCATATCAAGAGAAATACAGTGTTTTTCACTGATTAACTGTGCAATGGCAAGAATATTTGAAATTCTTGCGTTTCCGTTTGAATCGCAATAGGCTAGATTTATCAGTTCTTTGTCTTCAAAAATTGCTTTTGACATATTTGGTTCCTCCAATATTATTTATTTGCAAAATAGGTTTTTTTCTCATATTCGATATACAAGAAAAAAACCTATTTAAAATATCAATGAATAATTTATTAACCTATAATAATTTTTCCTTTTGGAAGTACTTCTTTATTTGAATTATTTATTAAAGTAAGTGAAATCATCAGTGTAATAGGACCAACTCTACCAAGATACATAGATAGTATAAGTATTACTTTGGCGAGTGTTCCTGTAGTTGCTGTAACTCCCGCAGAAAGACCAACTGTGGCAAATGCTGATGTTGTTTCAAAAACTACATCTATTGGGTGCAGACTTGTTTCCAAACTGAAAATTATAATCATACTTGCAAATGTTATCCAAACTATTGCCAAAAAGAATAGTGTTAAAGCTCTGTATACTGCTTTTTTTGATACAATGTTTTTGTGTATGGTTGTGTCTTCTCTACCACGCAAAACAGAAATGATAGTCATTATAATAACAGCTATTGTAGTAACCTTTATACCACCACCTGTTGATGCAGGGGAAGCACCTATCAGCATAAGCACTATTGAAAGTACTTTTGAAAGTGTTGTCAGTGTGTCTTGTGCTATTGTATTAAATCCTGCTGTTCTTGTTGATACAGAATGAAAAAATCCTGCTCCCACCTTTTGCCATGGAGTTAGGTGTGCCATTGTAACGTTATTCCATTCCAGTATAGTGAACAGTATACCACCACCAATAACTAATATTGATGTAACAATAAGAACTACTTTTGTGTGTAGCATCAATTTTTTTGTTTTGTGATACATAAGTACATCACGTATAACAACAAAACCGATGCCACCAAGAATAATAAGTATTGCAGCAGTACCGTAAACAAAAAAGTTATCGGTATAGTTTATTAATGAGCAAAACTCACCTTGAAAACCGAGTACATCAAAGCCCGCATTACAAAATGCGGAAACAGATGTGAAAATTGCAATATATGCACCATGCCAAAAGCCGAATTGCGGAATAAATGTAAGTGAAAGTATTACCGCACCTGTAAATTCTATTGATATAGTTAAACCCATTATGGTTTTTAGCATTTTTTTAACATCTGCAAAGTTATCTGTATTTATGGATTCTTTTGCGAGCTCGATACCACGAAACCCCATTTTTTTACCTATTAACATATAGAAAAAAGAAGTTAGCGTAACAAGTCCCAATCCGCCTATTTGTATCAGTGTAAGAATTACTATTTGACCGAATAGACTCCAATATGTCGCTGTATCGTATACTACAAGGCCTGTAACGCATGTTGCTGATGTAGCTGTAAACAGTGCGTTTAGCGGTGGTGTAAATACTCTTGCACGTGAACTGATTGGTAAAGTCAGCAGTAGTGTACCAGCCAAAATAACCACTAAAAAACTTAAACACACAATTTGAAATGGGGAAGCATCAAAAAATTTTAATTTTGATTTAGGATGTTTTTCATTAAACATATATCTACCTACCTCAGTTTATAAAAAATAATGTCATTACAGTTGTTTAATTAATAAGAACTCTTTGAATATTTTCTGTTTTTTCTAGCACTTGGACCTGCTATTCCCAAACGTCTTTTAGCAAGTCTTATAAGACGTTTGTCGTTTGCAAATGTTACCATATCTCCTGCAAGTTCTATTGGTACCCACTGAACTTCGCTGACTTCTTCTTCCTGTGGAACAAGATTTTCGTTTATTGCTTTACCCAAAAAATACACTACTTGTTTACGAATATCAGGCTTTGGATAATATTCAACAGCTTCTCTAAATCCATTCAGTATTCTTATAAACACACCTGTTTCTTCTTTTACTTCGCGGGTTGCTGTTCTGAATTCATTTTCGCCGGCCTCTACATGACCTTTTGGAAAGGACCAATGTCCACCATATTTATGCTTTAATAAAATGATATCGTATGATGAACCATTATGACGGAACACTATTGCCCCACAAGATTTTTCTCTTTTTACTTCTTTCATTTTTTATACACTCTTTTCTGTTGCAATAAATTTTTTGTACTATTAATTAATTGATAATTTTTTACAAAATGTACGACTATATACAAAATCTATTTTAACATTATTTTAGTCTTTTGAAAAGAGATAAAGACAATATTTATATTTTAACTATATTATTCGTAAAAAAATATAGGTTTATTATCATCATAGATAAAATAATAATAAATATTTAAATTTTTGCAAATAATAAAATTTACTCTGTTTTAGCTGTGCTTAATGTTTATATTAGTAATATTATCCATAAAAGTTTTTTAAATAGATATATAATAGTTGTTTAATAACAAAAAATGTATATTTGCTTGAAAAACATAATAAAAGATAATATAATGTAGGATAATGAGTATTTATGTAATTTTTTAGGCTTCGTATATATGTATAATTAAAGTATGTGGAGGATTTATGGATATAAATTTGAGAAAAAAATATGTAGATATACTATCAGCAGAGCTTGTACCGGCACTTGGTTGTACAGAGCCTATTGCTATTGCATACGCTGCTGCAAAAGCTCGTGAAGTTTTGGGAGAATTTCCGCAAAAAATACAAGTTGATTGTAGCGGAAATATCATAAAAAATGTAAAAGGTGTAACTGTTCCAAATTCAAAAGGATTAAAGGGTATAGATGTAGCGGCAATACTTGGAGTTGTTGGTGGCAATGCGCAGTGCAAATTGCAAGTACTGCAAAATATAAAAGCAGAAGATATAGAAAAGACAAAAGAATTAATAAAGACAGATTTTTGTACTTGCGGACTTATAGAAAATGTTGAGAATTTGCATATATGTGTACTTGCTACAAGTGAAAAACATTGGGTAAAGGTTACAATAAAAAATCATCATACTTGTATAACTGAAATTGTAAAAGATGGCGAAGTTATTTTTTCGCAAGAGCCAACAATAAAAAAAGAAAATAAAACTTTGGATTTATCGATACTTAATGTTAGAGGTATAATAGACTTTGCGGATACTGTTGATATTAAAGATGTAAAGTGTATGCTAGACAGACAGATAGAATGCAATACAGCTATTTCTGATGAAGGATTAATAAATTCATACGGTGCGGAAGTTGGTAAAACACTTCTTGAAGTATACGGCGATGATATAAAAATACGTGCAAAAGCAAGAGCGGCAGCGGGCAGTGATGCACGTATGGGCGGTTGTTCGCTTCCTGTTATTATAAATTCGGGTAGCGGTAATCAGGGTATGACTTTGTCGTTACCTGTAATAGAATATGCAAAAGAGCTTAAAGTAACACAAGAAAAACTTTACAGAGCACTTTGTGTAGCAAATTTAATATCAATTCATCAAAAAAAATATATAGGTAGTCTATCAGCTTTTTGCGGTGCGGTTACTGCGGCGAGCGGTGCCGGTGCGGCAATTACATATTTGCATGGCGGTACATACGAAAATATATGTTTAACAATAGTAAATACTCTTGCTGACGTAAGCGGTATAGTGTGCGACGGAGCAAAGCCGTCTTGTGCGGCGAAAATAGCATCAGCTGTTGATGCTGCAATAATGGGACACTATATGAGTATGAAAAACAGAAAGTTTTTGCCCGGTGAGGGCATTGTGCAAAATGATATTGAAAAGACAATAGAAAGTATGGGATATATAGGTAGAATAGGTATGAAATCCACAGATACCGAAATACTTAATATTATGATTAATAGATCCGTAGAAAAATGTTCTAATTGATTTTTTTATAAAAGTCTAAATAAGTTGAAATAATTGAAAATATAATTTTTATTATAGAATAAGGAGGTACATAAATGAAAAAAACAATATTAATTTTTTTAACAGTTATATTGTTTTTGTTTACTGCTTGCGGAAAAGAAGAGTTAGACGATGACATTGTTATTATGAATGGTGATAAACACAGTTTGACGAGTAGCCAAAGCACAGATACCATAGATAAAGAAGAAAATAAAGAAGAAAATAAGAAACCTTCAAACGAGAAAACTTCTGATAAAAAGTTAGAAGATAAACTTGAAAATACACTTGAATATACATTAGAGAATGATATAGGAGAGAATACACTTAATAATGACAATAAACCTAACAAAAATAATAAATTTGACAAAGAAAGCGATTCTGAAAAAGTTGATAAAATAGATGGTAATAAAACAGAAAATGCTGAAAATACCAATAAGGAAAGTGCTGATACAATAGATATAAATCTAAATGCGGAAACAGAAACACCACCGGTTATAGAGCCGGAAAAAAACACAGAGCCCCCCAAGGATTATACAGTAATCAGTTTAAAGGATATATGGATAGCAACATACGGGATACCTATGACAAAGCTTGAACCTGCAACAATTATTACACCACCTGAGCCAGCATTAACAGCTGAGCCAACAGCTTTGATAAAAGACTTTACTACTATCGGAGTGGAAGATATTATAAAGGCTACCGTACAGGTTGAATATAAAATGAAAGTCGGAGAAACTTCTAAAAATTTAACATCTTTAATACAGCAAGCTCACCCTGAAAATAAAATTGTATATTATATAGAAAATCCAAATATTGTATCAATAAATTCACAAGGAATAGTGACAGCAAAAAGTAAAGGGAAAACTGTTGTTTCTGCAAAATATGCAGGAAAAGAAATAAAAACATATTATTCAGTTGAATAAAAAATAAATATGTTAAAAGAAAGATATTACTATGAAGATAAAAAATAAATTATTAATTTTATGTGTGTCTATAATTATTATATGTTTAGTGACAGCATGTGGATCAAAAACTAATACAGAAATAGACAAAAATAAACTTACAGTTGCTGTATCAATAGTTCCACAGCATACATTCGTGAAAAAAATTTGTGGTGACAAGGTAAATATTGTAACAGTAATACCAATAGGAGCAAGTCCGGAAAACTATGATCCATCGCCAAAAGAACGTGCAAATTTCAGCAATGCCGATGTATTTTTTACAATAGGTGTACCAAGTGAAGAGACTTTTATTTTGCCATATATCAATAAAAATACCATTGTGAAAAACTGCGAAACTGAAATTTCAAAGAAACATAAAGATTTGCTAATCGGTGACGAAAGAGATCCACATATATGGCTATCACCTAAAAGAATGGTGACAATGGCTGAATATATGCGTGACACAATGTGTGAGATAGACAGTGAAAATGCAGAGTTTTATAAGAAAAATGCAGAGAGTTTTATTAGCGAAATAAATAGTGCGGATACAGAGATAAAATCTATATTAAAAGATAGTGAAAGTAAAAGTTTCCTTGTTTTTCACCCTGCTTTTCAGTATTTTGCCGATGATTATGGTTTAAAAATGATAGCTTTTGAGCATGAGGGCAAAGACATTACAGCAAAAAGATTAACAGAAATGATTGATATAGCCAAAAAAGAAAATATCAAAGTTATTTTTCATCAAGCAGAAATAACTTCTGATAAATTACAGGCATTTGCTGATGAAATAGGTGGCAAAACAGTTGAATTATATCCTTTGTCAGAAAACTATATAGATAATTTATTATCTATGGCAAAAGCTATTGCACAAAAATAATTATTAAAAGTTAGAAAATAAAAAATCCTTCTGTGGTAGAATAAACTATCATAGAAGGATTTTTTGTGCTTATTTTCAAAAAAGCATTTTGTTTTCTGAGCAAAACTTTTGTGGGTCCGTTAATTTAATAAAATAATTATCTTTATTAAAATACAAAAAACTGACTTCACAATAAAATGAAATCAGTTTTTTGATTTAGATATTCAGTGATTATTTTACATATTTATTTTTTGCAAATCTCCATGTATCTTCACACATATCGTCAATATTATATTTTGCTTCCCAGCCTAAAAGCTCTTTTGCTTTTTTGGTTGCCGCATAGCAGGTAGCTATGTCACCGGGTCTACGTGGTTTAATTTTATATGCAACTGTTCTGCCACTTGCTTTTTCAAATGCTTTTACTATTTCAAGTACGCTTGTGCCTTTACCTGTACCTAGGTTGATAGCTTCTACTGATTCGTGTTGCATAGCATATTTAAGTGCTGCTATGTGTCCTTGTGCAAGGTCAACAACGTGTATGTAGTCACGTACACCTGTACCGTCAACTGTGTCGTAATCATCGCCGAAAACGCTTAGTTCAGGTAGTTTTCCAACTGCAACTTGTGCTACGTAAGGTAGTAAATTATTTGGTATGCCATTTGGATTTTCACCTATTAGACCACTCTTGTGAGCACCGATGGGGTTAAAGTATCTAAGTAGAACAATACTCCATGAATTATCTGAAATCCACAAATCTTTCAGTATTTGTTCTATCATTACTTTTGTATATCCGTAGGGGTTTGTTGCAGATGTTGGATATTCTTCTGTAAATGGTACTTGGTTATTCATACCGTAAACAGTTGCTGATGAAGAAAATACTATTTTTTTACAGCCGGCTTTTCTCATTTCTTCACAAAGAACAAAAGTGCTTACAAGGTTGTTGTCGTAGTATTCCAAAGGAATAGATACAGATTCACCAACTGCTTTTAGTCCTGCAAAGTGAATAACAGCATCAATTTTATTTTCTTCAAATATTTTTGCTACTGCTTTGCTGTCTCTTAAATCTGCCTCATAGAATTTAAAATCTTTATTTGTAATTTCACGAATTTTATCAAGTGACTCGGAATTTGAATTTACAAAGTTATCTATAATTACTACCTCATAACCTGCTTCAAGAAGTTCTACACAAGTGTGACTTCCTATGTATCCTGCGCCACCTGTTACCAATATTGCCATAATTTAATGTTCTCCTTTACATTTTTAAATATTATTTCATTTTATCCATAAAACGTTTATACGCCTCACGAAGCTCTTTTGATGTCTCCTCCGGACATGTTGGGTTGCAGTGTGCCCAGCAACCTGTTTCACTTGATGCGTTAAATTTAATTTTTTCTTTTGAACGCATAGGTGGGAAAAATTCTATATGGAAATGATAATCTTTGCTGAAATCTCCACTGTTGACAGGTGCATTGTGCATACACATCATATATGGAAATTGATAGTCAAAAAGATTATCAAACATACCTACTGTTTGTTTTAATGTTGCAGCCATTACTGTCTTTTCTTCATCTGTCATTTCTGTTATGTAGTTAATATGTCTCTTTGGCATAATATATACACCATAAGGATATTCTGTAAAGAATGGTAGAAATACAGTAAAGTATTCATTTTCAAAAATTATACGTCTGCCATCTTTTTCTTCATGGCTCAGCATATCGCAAAACAGACACTTGCCTTTTTCTGCCATATAGTCTTTTGCACTGTCAACTTCAAGCTGTATTTTCTTTGGAATAAATGGATAGCCGTATATTTGTCCGTGTGGGTGTGGCATTGTAACACCTACTGCTTCTCCACGATTTTCGAATATAAAACAGTATTTAATTTTTTCATCTTTTGTAATTTCAGTAAAACGTTCGCACCATAAATCAACAAGTTTTCTTATATGCTTATTACTTAGGTCTGGGATAGTTGTTGTGTGTCCTTTTGAGTATAATATTACTTCACATTTGCCGTAGTTTTCGCTTGTTTTAAAGAAATCATCGGCAACGTCATCGGGGATAGGTGGATTTTGTGAAAGTGCCGGAAAATCATTGTCATATTTTAATACTTCATAATCATCAGGAACTTGTCCTGAACCCGGACAAAACGGACACCAATCTTTCGGCATTTGTGGTCTGTTTTGTCTGCTTGATGCTATTATTACCCAATCTCGCGTAAGTGGATGCCATCTAAGTTCTGCCATAAATTTTTACCTACTTTCATCTTTTTATGTTTATATAATTTTATTATAATGTGTTTTCACCCAAAACATATCCACCGATAGGTCTAATGGAAAGTATATGTACATTATTTTGACCGAAAATTTGCTCCATAGCACTGCAATATGCCATTACCATATTGTTTTTTACAAATGCCTGCATAGTACCGGCAAATCCGCCACCATGTACTCTCCATGCACCATTGTCATCTTTCAGCATAGATTTTGTTATAGCAAGTGCAAGAGATACAGAACGTTCGCTGTCATCACAAGTAGGATATATATTTTGAAGTTGTTCTTGTGATGATGCACCCGATTCATTAACCAATTGCAGAAAATAATATATTTGTTTATTTTTCAGTGCTTCTGATTCCTTGGTTGCTCTTTCGTTTTCGTCAAAAAAGTGTATAGCACGAAGTATAGCTCTGTCCGAAACTTTTTTGCGAAGACCTGCGATATTAAGTAGGAACATATTTTTATCTACTTCACGTAAAACTTCTTTGCCAAAGTACTGTGCTATTTCTTTCATTTCGTTTGGAATAGCGGCATATTCAGGTGTTAAGTTTGCATGGTTGCCACCTGCATTTATGATACAAATTGTAAAGCCCAATTCGTTAATATTGCAGTCTATTTTCTTAACCAAAGGTTTTTGTGGATTTGCAAAATCTATTGAAACAAAGCCACCAACGGCACTTGTTGTTTGGTCAAGCAGTCCGCATGGTTTTCCAAAGAATTCTTTTTCTGCAAATTGTCCTATTTGTGCAATCTTTATAGGTGCAATTTCATTGTTATTATATATTTTATTTAATATAGTTCCGATTAGTACTTCGTAGGCTGCCGAAGAAGAAACACCGGAACCTTTTGGAACATCAGAGAAAATACTTGCCTTAAATCCGCCTACTTTTCCTCCGTTATTTAGTATACCTTTTGCTACACCACGAATCAATGCAATACTTTTTCCAAACTCGTTTTCGTTTATAACAAGTTCATTATCATTAAGTTTTACGGATATATCAGGATATCCTTCGCTCTTTGTTTCTATTATATTATCTTTTGTTGGTGTAACAACAGCTATCATATCCATAGTAACAGTCGCAGCAAGTACGCAACCATGTTGATGGTCAGTGTGATTGCCGCCTATTTCTGTTCTGCCTGATGCAGAAAAAACAGCTCCGTCAACGTCACCATAAATTTCAATATGTTTTTTTACAGCATTTATATAGCGTTGTTTTTGTGAAGAAACATCATCTATAACATAAAGTTTTTTTAATTCGTCATCAAAATTACCGTTTTTTAATTCTTCAATAAGTTTACTGCATTTTAAAAACATTGTTCAGGTCCTCCGTATTTAAAAAATAATTTTGGTGCAAGTAAATATCAAAAAACTATACTATTTACTTTTGTATCTGTTATAAGTTTAACTCTTATTATATATTTTTGCAAGTATTAATTTATTCTTAAATATGGATTATTGTTGCAAATTTTTAATATATGTGTTAGACTTAGACAAAAAATAAATATATAATTATACATTTTGCGGTGGTGTTTATGGATAATAAAACATATAAAAACTCATATAAATTCAATGAAAAAAATTTAACATCTATGTTTGTTTATAATGTTGGTCAGCAGCAGTGTGAACCGCTACTAAAATGGGGTTCGGGTATTCGTGACCATTTTTTGATACATCATATAGTAAGTGGAAAAGGTGTATATATAGTTAACGGCAAAACATATCACCTAACTGCAGGTGATACCTTTATTGTATATCCAAATGTAACAGTATCATACCAAGCTGATGAATATGAGCCCTATGAATACTATTGGGTTGGTTTTAATGGAAGTGATGCATCAATTTTACTGGACAAAACAGACTTTTCATCACAAACTCCTGTTATAAGATTAAATAATGAACAAAAAATACAGGAGCTTTTAACTGATATTTTTACCAAAAGAGGAATAAAACCAGATGACTATATTAAGATGACAGCAAGTTTATATAATTTTATTGCTTTTTTGATAGAACAATCTACACCAAAAGCGACAAAAAATATCAGTTTAGAGTATTTACACAATGCAACTGACTATATATCACGCAACTATGCTATGGATATTTCAATAAATGATATTGCACAAAATATTAGTATAAGCAGAAGTAGTTTGTATAGAACATTTATGAAAAATATGAATATATCACCTATTGATTATCTTACACATTTTCGTATCAAAAAAGCTTGTGCTTTGCTCGAAAAAGGTGGACTCAGTATAGAAGAAGTTTCTATTTCTACTGGATTTACCGATCCGTTTTATTTTTCAAGGGTTTTTAAAAAGATAGTGGGTGTGCCACCTATAAAGTACATAAAAAAATGACACATTTTTTATGCATCATTTTTTTTAGGAAATATAAGGTTATTGTTAAATTGATGAACTTACAAAAGTTTTACGCAATACCGAAGACGTTTTCCTCAGAAAACGGAATACTTTTAGCCGTACAAGAGTATTTTTGAAAGTGAATGTTGCCTTTTTAGGTAAAAGAGAAAACTTTTTGCGATAAAAAAAGTTTTTTTGTTTAATTTTTTATATAGCTATTGTATAAATCGTCCCAAATGTTTTGGTTAATTTTTATTTCTTTATAAAACTTTTGGTAAAAAACTTTTGCCATTTGTCTTGTATTGGGGAAATCATATTTTCCATATATTTGTAATTCTTTTCTGGACATAAGTTCAGCTAAAAATTGTTCTTGCTCATCAAAACGTTTTCTGTTTTGTTCTTCTATGGTATAAGAAAAAGCCTCTCTTAAAAATAACATAACTATTGGTTCTACTTCTCTTGCGATATTGTATACCAGTATATCTGAATAGTATTTATGTTCAGTAAGTCCTATACTTCTAGTCATATTTAAAACTTCATCTGTTACAATACTGTGAGAGTTTATTTCACAGTACTTCGCTCTTTTTTCTAAATATGCAATATACAGTTCTTCTTGAGTACCGACCAAAATTTCGGTTAAGCCTAAGGCTCCATAAGCTTCAGGATAGGTTTCATTCTCAAAAACGCAGGCTTGATTATAGAATCCTACACTATCCATAAAAGATGTTCTTGTCAAAAAATATGCAAAAGAATTTAAGTACGAGCCAATTATCTCTATATGATATTTGTTTTTAAAATGCTCGGATATGCCAAACATATTACTTTCGCCACTGACAAAAGACAGGTATTCACCGAGATTATTGAACATAAATGGCATATTGAGAAAATTTAAATGTGGTTCATTTTGTATAAGGGTATTATCTCTTATAATTGCCATATCTGCTTTATCTTGTGTAATATCATTAAAAACATTATCGGATTTTTTTATGGTTATTTTTAATTTATTGTTTGAAAGTTCTTGAACTTTTTTGCTGAATTTATTAATTGCATTGGTAGTTATATCATCACTATCGTTTGGAATAAGTAAAACAAATTCATGATTTTTAAAATTAAAAGGAGCTCTTATAAGCTTTGTGGGTTTAGTGGTTATTTCTCTATTATTGCAACCTACAAACATTAAAAGTATTATTGATAATATCAAAGCAAATATTTTTTTAGACATCTATATTATCCTTCCTGCTTAATGTTTTTTTAGTTATAGTATGATTTTGCAGATATGCCGTAATCTATGTTTTCTAAAATATCGGTTACACCGCTACCCAAAAGTTCTTTCTTTTTATTGTTGTATAGATATAAGTCTCCGCCAAGCACAGAATCATAATTTTTCAGTGCATAAATGTATTTATCGGTCTTATGAAGTGTCTTATATATATTTTCGTCAATAGTTCTTTCTTTTGTATTATATATCAGTAAGTCACCTGTATCACGATTTGGTATATAATTGCTTTTTATCAATAATGTATCATCAATGATATTTTCCAGTTCCATATTTTGCTTTTTCTTAATAATTGTAGACTGCTTACCTTGATTAAGAGTAAATAGTTCGGTATAGTCTTTATTTTTGGCAAGCCCTATAACTCTATCTTGATATAAATTAGGATAAAGATACATTATGTTGTCATTTATGATTTGTTGTTCTGATAAAGTACCATTTTCAAATACTCTATAAGCTAGGCTAGTTTTTTTACCATCAATAAATGTATAGTATAGATAATTGTCTTTATCTAAGTAAGCATCAATTACAACAGTATTTTCAGCTATTGCCATGGGTTTATAACCTATTTTATTAAAATAAGTTACACGACGATAATTTTTTTCATCATTAATGGCTTGTGTTATTGCGTTTATTGCAGCCTCAGGTGTATCAAAGTCATTTATATCAAATTGTTCCTGTAATGTAAATGTTTGTATTTCGTAAACAGATGACGCATTGTTAGCATCTGAAAAAATAATTTTTTCAATATTGTCTGCAATAAATGTTTCGCTTGTTCCTGTTTTGTATAAAAATGTAAGTGTTTCTACAACATTATATTGTTTTTTTAGTTCTTCTCTGATTTTATCACGTTTAAGTTTGTCCTGATATTTTGTTAATGCGGCTTCATAACCTTTTTTGTCAAATTCTTTTTTTTCTATGCCGAATATATTTGTTTTTTCTTTTGTATATTCTTCTTCGGTTGGCTTAGCCAAATAAAAATCATCTTGATTGTTTGTATCTTTAAATAACAAAGAATATTCATTGATTGTTCTGTTTTTCTTTGTAAAAAATACTTGGTCTTCATTACCGACATCTATTATTTGTTCACTTTTTTCGCAAAGTGTGGTTATTTTATCACCATCGTATTTTTTAAGTATATTTTCGTTTTGTCTGTCAGTGTTGTTTTGAAGATACAAAAGTTTACTGTTATCATCAAATGAATACAAGGCAACAACATCTTCATCTATTTGTTTTGGTGTTGAATTTTTGGAATTTGCATCAAAAGTCATCAACTTATTTTTTGAATATTTATCTGAAGAAGTTTTTAGGTAATATAATATGTTATTTGAATCTACACCAATAATTTGCAGTACGTTATTATCAATTTTATAACTATTGTTTCTTTCATAAAAATAAAGAGTTCCGTTGTTATCCAAAAATACTATTCGGTTTTTTTTATTTGTAAATATAAAGTTATTTAAATTTACATTTTCACCTATTTTTTTCCCTTCTGTTTTGGTCTCTCTGTTTTTGCGTATGTCTTTTAATGTGTATTTTAAGAATAAATCACCGGATATACCTTTAATATTATCCAAATATAACATATATGTTCCATCTTTGTTAAGTTTAGTGGAATTGTTGAGATTACTGAAATCTGTATTCCAGTGCAAATCACTATCAGCAACCGCCGGTTTATCCATAAGTTGATTTTTATACATTAATTGATTATTTTGTATATACACTATGGGTATATTTTTTGTTGCATTATCGCCAAAGCCAAAGAACATAAACATTCGATGTGCGATAAGTGTGGAAAGTATTACAAAAATTAGAAAAATAGAGCATATTAAATATACAATCGGCTTTTTATAAAACGGTATAACATCATCAGTAGTATTTGTTTTAGTTTCTTTTATAATTTGATTTTGTTGCTTTTTATCTGTTTTTTTATTTTTGTTAAAAATAAACATAGATACACCTCTCGTTTTTTAGTATTTTCCCATCAAATATTCTTCCAAAGTAATACCTTTTTCCATAATAATTTTTGCGTGGTTGCTTCCTACATATCTATAATGCCATGGTTCGTATGAATACCCTGTTATATCAACTTTATCTTTGGGATAACGCAAAATAAAACCAAAATCGGCACAATGTTTTTGCAGCCAAGTAAATTGTTTTGTTTGATCAAAACTTTCATTTAGACTGTTTAGGTCAACAGCAAGTCCCAAAGAATGTTCACTTGTACTTGGGTCGGCAATTATTTTAGCGGTAGCTTCAATAGCTTCATCATGTGACATACCGTTTTTTTTGTATTCTTCAACTTTTGCGTTAAAGTTTGCTTCTTGTTTTTCTTTGTTTCTGTATGCGGAAACCATCCATATAGAAATATTTTCTTTTTGTGCCGCTGTGTACATATCACTATATGCTTTAAATGCTCGTTTATCAAGACTATAACCCTTTGTCCATTCTTTTAAGTCAGGCTCATAGTTTTCGGGTAGTTTGTTTGTTTTATTTACAAGTATTGGCATTTCTTCTTCAAAGTAAGGAGACTTTTTATCTTCTTCTGTCCATTCCGGAACTTTCGGTTTTTCCGGTTGAGATTCACTTTGTGGTTCTTCCGGTTTTGTATTTTCTTGATTTTGTGGCGGTGTTACTGTTGGTTTGCTGCTTTGGCTTTCGGTAGTGTTTGGATAGCTTGGCAACACAGGTGGATTTTTACCATCTTTTGATGTAACAAAAATTACTATTCCACTAATCAAAATAATGACTGATATCAGTAATATAAAGCAATTTCTGAATAATATTATTGTTTTGTCTGTATTATGTTTCATTAAAAAACTTTCTCCTTACAAGTTACTTATTAAGATTAATTTGTTGAAAACAATCTTTCATCAAATTACTTATATCTATATTATATTGTGTTAATTTTATATTGGGTTTTGGTATTTCTCCGTGAAAATCACTGCCGCCTGTTATGAATAAATTAAGTTTTTTTGCCATATCTATATATTTTTCGGTATCTTGTACAGTGTGTGTACTGTAATAACACTCTAAGCCAAACAAACCGTATTCACGTAGATTCTCTAATGTAGCAAATAATTTATCATCACTGTATTTTAACTGTATGGGGTGTGCCAGAACAGCTTTACCACCTGCTTTGTTTATTACTTCTATACATTCTTTGGCGGTAGTTTTAAATCTCTCTATTTTCATATATTTGTCTGTATCTAGGTATTTATCAAAAGCTTCGCGTATGCTTTTTACATATCCTTTTTTGAGCATTACTTGTGCAAAGTGTGGTCTTGCAATAACATTGCCACCTGCAACTTTTTCGACTTCTTCTATGTCAATATAAAAATTATAGTCACGTAAATAATCTATTATTCTGTATTTTCGCTCATCACGTGATTTTATAAGTTTTTCGCATATTGCTTTCAGTTGAGGATTGTTTTTATCAAAACCATAGCCAAGTATATGCTGATGTCTGTCTTCAAAAGTCCCAAATTCTATGCCATTGATTAAAAAAATATCATTTTCTTTTGCCGCAATTTCAGCTTCGTCAAGTCCTTTACATGTATCGTGGTCTGTGATGGCAATATAATTTAAATTCGCATTTTTTGCGAGATTAATAAGTTCTGTTGGTGAGTACTGTCCATCAGATGCTGTTGTATGTGTATGTAAATCTGAATATAACATTCTATTAAAAACTCCTTATAAAGTTAATTATTAAAAAATCATATATAATTATATTATACAAATATTTAGATAGTTTTACAAGATATTAAATATATTTAAGTAATATTATCCTAAGGTAATACCAGACAATAAATATATAACAGTTAAGACAGTGACTAGTATAGGGTTTTTTCTATAATACCTCACAAAAATACTTTACACTATGCCAATAGTTTAATACGGTGAAAAATTTATTAATGGAATACTATATCTGTAATTGTGTGGTATATCATAATAGTATTTCTTTATTAGGTTGATTTAAATAGCTTTTGTTTAAAAAATATATAATAAAAAAGCACAGATATAGAAAAAACTACATCTGTACATATCAACAAATTTATAAAAAACAAAAAGTCATATACATTTAAGTATATGACTTTTCTAATATGGAGGCACCACCCGGATTTGAACCGGGGAATAAAGGTTTTGCAGACCTCTGCCTTACCGCTTGGCTATGGTGCCATATTAAATATTACTTTTTTGAATGGAGCGGGTTACGAGGCTCGAACTCGCTACCTCCACCTTGGCAAGGTGGCGCTCTACCAGATGAGCTAAACCCGCATACATCAAATGTAACGTATACCATTATAGCAGATATGAAATATGTTGTCAAGCACTTTTTTAAAAAATAAACAATCTGTTTATTTAAATATCACACTCTTTGATATAAACTGATAAAATAGCTGATATCAAAGAGTTTTTTTGAGAGATAATACTATCTAATTAATATTTAGAGTTACTGTAAAAATCTTGTTCAAAATTCAAATTTGTATCAATATGTTGGTTGGTAAATGAATTTTGTGTATAAGAATTGTTATTATTTAGCTTAAATGTACTTAGCATTTCTTTTAAAGTATTTGCGAGACCTGTTAGATGTTCACTTGCAGCCGCACTTTGTTCACTTGTCGCAGCATCTGTTTGTGCAACTGATGAAACATGATCAAGTCCGGAAACAAGTTCGTTGATAGCATTAGCTTGCTCTTGTGAAGATATTGCTATATTTTCTATCAAATTCAAAACATCTTGTGATTTTTGTCCAACTTCCATAAATGCTCCATTTGTAGATGTAGCAATTTCAGAACCACGTTTTACAGCTATTAAAGAATTTTCAATAAGTGTTGTTGTTTCTTTTGCCGCTTCCGCTGATTTTTGTGCAAGAGTTCTGACTTCATCAGCTACAACGGCAAAGCCTTTACCTGCAATGCCAGCTCTTGCTGCCTCAACAGCGGCGTTAAGTGCCAATATATTTGTTTGGAATGCGATATCATCAATGGTTTTAATAATTTTGTTGATTCCTTGTGAAGAAACAGAAATATCTTCTATTGCTGAAACAAGCGTATTCATTTCGTCTATGCTCTTTTGTATAACAACGCCTGTTTCTTTAGCAAGAGTATCTGCTTTTACAGAGTTTTCTGAATTGTTGTTGATATGTTTTGATACTTCGCTTGTTGTTGCTGTCAGTTCTTCAACATTTGCAGCCTGTTCAGTTGCACCTTGTGCCATACTTGTTGATGCCATTGCAACTTGTTGAGATGATGAAAGTAGTTCATCGGAAGTACGGGCAATATTATTCAAAAGACTTGTAATTTTAATTTTGAAGTGTTCGATATTTTCTTTTATTGAAGCAAAGTCACCCAAGAAGTTAACATCACAGTCTACCGTAAAATCTCCTTCCGCAAATGCATTCATAGAAACATCTATTGCACTTACATAACTTGACAATTCATCTGTTGCAAATTGCAAAGAAGTATTAATATCGTTAAACTCTTTTATTGTACTGTCTGTATCAAAGTGTAGTTTTAGTTCACCTTTTGTAAGTTTTGTTACTTCATCTTTAATTTTATTTATGTTATTAACAACACCTATACCTATGTATATATAGCATCTTGTAGCTACAAAAATAGCAAATAATACTGCAAAAACAGAAGCGATTACAGAATTTCTCAAAACTTTTTTAAAATTTTGTTCTGTTTCTTGCAAAACATCGTATCTTTGTGCATCATATGTGTCTATCTCTTTTGCAAGAGTTTCTATAAGGGGATATACCTCATTTTTATATTTTAATATTGCTGAGTCTCTATCTGATTGTTGGATAGATATAATAGAGCGTGCTCCTCTATGTATATCAGTATGTATGTTTTCTATTTTGTCCAAAAAAGGTTTTAAATCAGGATTTTGTTGATTTTTTTCATCATATAAGAATTTACCCAATGAACAATTTTTGTGATCAAGTTCTCCTGTAAAAGTTGTTCCGTCAAGTAAAGATGAATTTAGTTGCGCACCCCATCTGTAATGTGCAATTGTAATATCCTTTAAGTTATTTAATATTTCACTTTGTTCAACTTTAAATTTATTGGAATTATTGACAGATATAAGACTTGCTGCAATAACTCCTATCAGTATAAAAATAGAAATAAAAATTGTTACTAATTGAATTATTGTTCTAAATTTAAAGGTCATTTTCTTTTTTTGCATTACAGTTCCTCACTTCCACTTAATTTTATAAAGAAAATTTATTACATATTATAC
>JAHHTR010000079.1 GCA_020024515.1 Angelakisella sp. | reverse complement strand
GTGTTATAATAAATCTATATTTATTGTTTTACGATATAAATATGATTTTCTTGTATATTTAGGTATTTATATAATTTATTTAAATTTTATGAATAAAAACAAACAAAAATATACACCTTAATATATGAGTATGAATTTTTAATATAATATTAAGATAAAGGAGAGTTGTTGTGTTTAAAAAACGAAATATAATAAAAAGAACTTGTGCCGTTTTTCTTGGAATAGGACTATTGGCAACATCTTCATTCCCAGCTTATGCAAGAACATATAGTGATATAGATTATATTATGAGTGGTATAAAAATAAATATTCCACAAACATTAAAAATTGCCTCACCTACTCAAAACATTACAACCACAGCAAGTAATTACTATATAACCGGAACAAGCAATCCGAAATATGGTTTAACATGTAATGGATATAATGTTTCGGCTGTTGGTAAACAAGGTACATTTGCAACTTATGTTGATCTGGATTATGGTGTAAATACATATACATTTGCACAAGATGACGGAAGTACGGCTACTGTAAAAATTACACGCAGTGGCTCAGGAGAAACATCAACTACAAGCTCACTTTCAAAATTAACTCCTGAATATAAAAGTGCTTTTGTTTCAGGTGAAGAAATAACTCTTACTTGTGTTGCACCGAGTGGTTCAAGTGTTACGGCAACACTTATGGGTGAAACATACAGTTTACAGCCTGTTGCTGTCGCAAGTAATGGAGTTCCGACAAACTATAAAACCGTAATTACTGTTCCAAATGTCAGCAATATAAAAGATGCTGGTACAATTAAATATACAATGAAATATAATGGAAATACAAAAACATATAATTCAGGCGGAAAGGTACTTATTTATCCTCCAAATTCCACAATTTATGTTCAGGTAAGTGAACCAACAACGCCTATACACAATGTGCATAACGATATAAACAATGTAATGGGAGCGGTAAGACAGGGCGGAGTTGATTATGTTGTTGACCAAACAAGTGATAAATATAAACTTTCCTGTGGTGGATGGATAGCAAAAAATGGTGTAGAACCTATACCGAATGTAAAAGTAACAAATAACGTAGATGAGATAAACTTTACAAAGACTATGAACGGAGAGATGATTACATTTACAGGTTCGGCTCGTCCTCTTGTTATCAGCTCACAAACTAGTGACTCAATAGAGCTGAAAATGTACCATACAAAAGGTATTACTTCTTTACCGTCAGGTATAAATAACAGTAAAGTTATTAAATCTTATGATGTTGTGGAAAAATCCGATTATACATTTTTAACTATTTATTTAAAAGATAAAATCAGTGGCCATGTTGTAGAGTATAATGATAATACAATATCTCTATATATAAAATATCAAGCAAGGCTTTCATCTGATCCCAATAAGCCGTTAAATGGAATAACTATTGCCATAGATCCGGGACATGGAGGCACTGACCTTGGCGCAACAGGCGTTACACATACATTGGGTGACAGTGAATGTCACATTACAGCAAATACAGCTATTGCATTAAAGCGTCGTTTGGAAGGCTTAGGTGCAACTGTAATTGTTGCAACTATTGAACCTGACAGAAAAACTCCTTATGAATACCGAATGGAACCTGCATTTTTCCATAGAGCGGATATGTTTATGTCTTTGCATTGTAACTCGCTTGGCGGAGATGCCAGAAAAGCACAGGGGACAGAAATATACTATTATTATGGAAGGCATAAGCCTGCTGCCGAAAGTATTTTGGATAATATAATTGCACATACGGGGAGAAAAAGAAGAAAGACATTACAAAGTGTGTTTAGAGTAACATACAATTCACTTGCTCCCGCTATGCTTATAGAAATGGGTTTTGTATCAACACCTATGGAGTATGATGAAATGAATTCAAGACAAGGTATTTTTAATACTGTTAACGGAATAGCAGATGGTATAATAGAATATTTTAGACAAGTATAATAAAATAACGAAAAAAGCAGTCAACAATAACTTTTTATGAGCTATTGTTGGCTACTTTTTTTTATTAAGATTATTTAATTATTTAGAATAATCCACTGATTTTGCCGTTAATATCAATATCAATATTATTTGATGCGGGTGTTTTCGGTAGTCCGGGCATAGTCATTATATCGCCTGTCATAACTACAACAAAGCCTGCGCCGTTTGACAGTTTAACATCACGTACGGTAATTCTGAAATTTGTCGGACGTCCCAGTGCATTTTGATTATCGGATAATGAATACTGTGTTTTTGCTATACATACAGGTAGTTTGTCACCATCAAGTTTTGTAATTTCCGCAATGGCTTTTTTTGCACTTGGTGCAAAATCTACACCATCGGCACCATAAATTTCTTTGGCTATTTTCTCTGTTTTTTCTTCTATTGTCAAGTTTTCAGCAATATACAATGGTTTAAATGTACTTTCTTTTTCACAGGCTGCAATAACTTTTTGTGCAAGAATCAGACCACCTTCGCCACCTTTTGCAAATACTTCCGAAAGAGCAAAGTCTGCACCATGCTTAGCGCAGTATTCTTCTATTGCGTTAAGTTCGGCATCGCTGTCTTGTAAAAATTTATTGATAGCAACCACAACAGGTACACCGTAGCTTTTCATATTGTTTATATGAGCACCCAAATTGCAAAGACCTTTTTTCAGTGCCTCTACATTTTCTTCGGTAACCATATCTTTCTTTACACCACCGTTATATTTTAATGCACGAACAGTGGCAACCAGAACAATACAATTAGGTTTTAAGCCACTTACTTGACACTTAATATCCATAAATTTCTCAGCACCCAAATCTGAGCCAAAGCCTGCTTCTGTAACTGTATAGTCACCGATTTTAAGCGCTAATTTTGTTGCACGAACAGAGTTACAGCCATGTGCGATATTTGCAAATGGGCCGCCGTGCATTAGACAAGGTGTGCTTTCAAGAGTTTGTATAATATTAGGTTTCAGTGCATCTTTTAATAGTACAGTCATTGCACCTTCTGCTTTTAAGTCTTTTGCAAATATAGGCTCACCGCTATATGAATATGCAATAAGAATATTGCCAAGTCTTGTTTTTAAATCTTCTAAATCTTTTGCAAGACACAGAATTGCCATAACTTCACTAGCAACAGTTATCTGAAACCCATCTTCACGAGGAACACCGTTTATTTTACCGCCCAAGCCTACGTTTATGTATCGCAATGCTCTGTCATTCATATCCATACATCTTTTAAACAAGATTTTGCGTTGGTCAATAAGCAGTGGGTTTCCTTGTTGCAAATGATTGTCTATTAATGCACATAGTAGATTATTTGCGGCTGTTATTGCATGCATATCCCCTGTAAAGTGCAGATTAATGTCCTCCATAGGTACAACTTGTGCATATCCGCCGCCGGCAGCACCGCCTTTTATACCAAAAACAGGACCAAGAGAAGGTTCACGCAGAGCAAGTACGGTTTTCTTTGATAATTTGTTCATAGCATCTGCAAGACCTATTGAAGTAGTTGTTTTTCCTTCGCCCATTGGGGTAGGATTTATTGCTGTAACAAGAATAAGTTTTCCGTTTGGATTATTCTCAACGGATTTTATATAATCTTCGCTAATTTTTGCCTTATACTTACCATAATGCTCCAAAGCATCAACAGGTATTGATAGATTTTTTGCCACATCAGAAATATTTTGCATTTTTGCACTCTGCGCAATTTCGATATCACTCATCATAATAATTAATCTCTCCTTTGCCGCAATTAGTATTGTACTTTATATATTATCATAAAGATATATATATATACAATAAAAAAATAAACAAAGATATAAAATTTACTTACATAAAAAATTTGCACTAAAATCTTTGTATTTTTGTGTAGTTTTAATATATATTATTTATACTGAATATATTTTGATTTTTCTAAAATTAATAATATATTCAGTATAAAAGAGTATAAGTTTTTAGTTTTAACAAAAAGTTTACTTGCATTATTGCAAAGATATAGTATAATATTTGTATTGGATTTTATGTATCATATAATATAGTATTGAAAATGACATCAATTTGTATTTAAAAATATTGTCTATAAAAGGGGATTTATTATGAATATTGGTATAATCGGTGATAGTTGCTGTGATTTGAATAATGAGCTTGAAAGCACAATAAATATAAAGATAGTTCCACTGCAAATAGATATAGAAAACAAAATCTTTACAGATGACAAGGATCTTAATTTAGATGTATTGAGAAATACATTAAAAGAGTCAAAATCAGGTTGTAAGACTGCTTGTCCGTCACCTGATGCTTATGCGACAGTAATGCGTGAATATGATGCTTGTGTTGTTGTAACTCTTTCGTCAAATTTAAGCGGTTCATATAATGCGGCAGTAATAGCAAAAAATATTGTACATGAAGAATTCCCAGATAAAGAAATATATGTTATAGATTCATTGAGTGCCGCATCGGGTGAAACATTGCTTGCAAAAAAAGTTTTTGAAGAAATTCACAAAGGTAATTCATTAAAAGATGCTGTAATCTGCGTTGAAAAAATGAAAGAAAAAATGAAAACAATTTTTGTTCTTGAAGATTTAAGTACAATGATTAAAAACGGAAGACTTAACAAACTTGCAGGAAAAGTGGCAACAATGTTGTCTTTACGTCCTATTCTCGCCGATAACGGTAATGGTGAAATAATAGTACGTGATAAAGTTCGCGGAACAAAAAATGCACTTACAAAGATGTGCAACTATATACTTGAAGAAACACAAAATCTAACAAAAAATACAGTTGAGCTTATTATTACGCATTGTAATTGTGAGGAAAGAGCAAAAGAAGTAAAGGCAGAAATAATGGAACTATGTCCTGCTATTTCAAATATAATTATAGTTGCAGCCCATGGGGTATCAACAGTTTATGGTGGTCAAGGTGGAATAATAACAGCTTTTTCACAAATAAATTAATATAAATTTATTTTCCCATTATCTAAATATAGATAGTGGGATTTTTTTGATGTGTTTATGTATAAAATGCACATAAAGTAAATGAAAAATTTTTAATACTTAATATATACATAGGTTATTGACAAATAAATAACAATATGGTAAAATTATTTAAACTGTTCATTTAAAAAATTTAAAGGGGGATTTTAAATATGAAAGGCTTTGCAATGAAAAAAATCGGTGAAATAGGTTGGGTAGAAAAAGAGGTACCGAAGCTTGGTTCAAAAGATGCTTTGGTAAGACCAACAGCTATTTCTCCGTGTACATCAGACGTACATACAGTTTGGGCAGGAGCTATCGGTGACCGTAAAGATATGATTTTGGGTCATGAGGCAGTTGGTATTGTAGAGGCAGTTGGTAGTGAAGTTCGTGACTTTGCACCGGGAGACAGAGTAGTTGTTCCTGCTATTACACCTGACTGGAATTCATTAGAGGCCCAAGCAGGTTATTCAATGCATTCAGGCGGAATGCTTGCAGGCTGGAAATTCTCAAACTTTAAAGATGGCGTATTTGCTGAATATTTCCATGTAAATGATGCAGACGGAAATATGGCACATCTATCTGATACTATTGATGATGCAACAGCAGTTATGCTATGTGATATGATGCCGACAGGTTTTCACGGTGTTGAACTTGCTGATGTTCAATTTGGTGATAAAGTACTTGTTATAGGTATAGGTCCTGTTGGACTTATGTCAGTTGCGGCGGCAGCTCTTAGAGGTGCATCAGAGATATATGCGGTTGGCAGTCGTCCAAATTGCATTGAAATAGCAAAAGAATATGGTGCAACACATATTATCAATTACAGAAATGGCAGCATAGAAGATCAGGTAATGGAACTAACAAACGGAAAAGGCGTAGACAGAGTTGTTATTGCCGGCGGTGATGTTGATACAATGATTACTGCAATAAAAGTAGTAAAACCGGGCGGAAAAATCGGTAACGTAAACTACATTGGTGAAGGTGACTATGTTAAGGTTCCACGTAGTGAGTGGGGCTGTGGTATGGCTCACAAACAAATTGCAGGTGGTCTAATGCCTGGTGGCAGACTGCGTATGGAAAAGTTAATGTCTTTGATTGAAACAAAACGTGTTGATCCGGGTAAACTTATAACACATCGTTTTGAAGGTTTTGAGCATGTGGAAGATGCGCTTCTACTAATGAAAGATAAACCAAAGGATTTAATTAAACCGGTTGTATTTATTAAATAATTTTCTCTTTATACAATAATTTAAAAGAGACACAGTGTAGTATTTACTATACTGTGTCTCTTATTTTGTATTGAAAAATACCCTTAAATTAATAAAATCAAAAAAGTTTTATCAAATTTTTTATAAAAAATTGTGGTACTTAGGCAGAGCCTAAGCTGTTTTTCACAAAAAACGGAATTCTTATAGCTAGGCAAGAGAATTTTAAAAATTGATTTTAATTTAAGTTAAAAAACACAAGATTATTTTTAATTAAAAGTAAAAATAATCTTGTGTTTTTTGTATTATTATGTAGTTTAAGTTTACATTCTGTCAAAGGATATGTATTTTGTACCTTGAAATGTTAGTTTGCCTCTATCATTTTCAGCTAAAAGTCCATATTCATATTCAGGAATTTCAAGTTCCATTCTGTCACCACTCTCAACTTCAAAAGTTGCATAATAGCTTGTATATGTGTGGTGATGATTATCTATCCCGTTGTTTACGGAGTTACGTATATGGTTACGCTTTGCAACAATTACTGTATCAACAGTAAGGCGTAGTGAGTTTTTGTTTTTAATATCTTGCTTTATGTTTTTGATAAATGTGAAAATAATCATAGTAAATACAATTATAAAAATTATCATAATAAAGAAAGGAAAAATATCAAACATAAAATCAAATATCATAAAACAGTCCTCCTTTTAATTATTGGTCTCTTTTTACACGTTGTCCAAGTTTGTTTTCTGTTCCTGCTATCAGTCGTTTTATATTGGAACGGTGCATAAAAATTACCAAAGCACCAACGATAACCGATAGAATAATCTTTGGCATAGCATTGGCAGTGGATTCATTTACAATAAAAACTTTTATTATTGTAAATAGTGGATATAGTACACCCATGGCAACAGATGCAAGTGACATATACTTTGTTGTGAAAAGTATAATTATAAATACAGTCAGCATAAAAGGAAGTATTATAGGTTCAATAGCCAAAATAATACCACCTGATGTTGCAACACCCTTGCCACCTTTAAATTTAAAGAAAATTGGGAAAATATGCCCCAATACTACAAAAAATCCTGCAAGAGCTTGACAAATGGCAGAGTGCGTTAGTATTCCGGCAAGAAATACCATCAAAAAGCCTTTCAAAAAGTCTCCAATGAATACAATAAAGCCTGATTTTTTGCCAAATGTACGTATAGTATTCGTCATACCGGAATTTCCGCTACCATAATTTCGAATATCATCTTTATATTTTAATTTAGAATAAATGATACCAAAACTTATACTACCAACAAGATAAGAGATTATAGAAAATAAAATATAATATATATAATCTTTCATATTTTCTCCTTTTAGTTATTAATTTTTATTGTTTGTTGTTATTAATATTTACATCTGTATTTGAAAGTTTTTCTTCTCCTGATGCAAACATATTTACAGCTGTTGTTACAGATTTTTCTTCCAAAAGTATACCGTCTTTTTCGGCTTGTTCAGCTATTTTTCTTGCTTTTCTTGCTATTGCAACTACCATTTCATAGTAGCTTTCGCCCTCTTTTAATATTTCGCGCATTGATGGTCTTAACATAATATTTTTCTCCTTTTTTATATTAATTTTAATTTTTTTATTATATATCAATATATTTTGTATCAAAAAATATATTAGATACGTATTATGTATTATTGATTATTTTATCAAGACTTTTGGCTGCGTTTTCTATTGTGTCATTAATAAGAATAACATCATAGTTATCTTTATAGTCTATTTCTTCTTTTGCTCGTCTTAATCTGTTTTCTATTTGTTCAGCAGTTTCGGTATGTCTGTTTATCAGTCTTTTGCGTAATTCTTCAAAAGTTGGTGGCATAACGAAAATAGTAAGAGCATCAGGAAAAACTTTCTTTACTTGCATACAGCCATTTACTTCTATTTCCAAAATAACGTTTTTACCGTTGTCTATTGCATTTTGCAACGGAGATTTTGGTGTACCGTAATAGTTTCCGTTATATACAGTGTGTTCTATTATCTCTCCGTTTTTTATCATTGACTCAAATTTGTCGTGTGAAACAAAAAAGTAATTTATTCCGTCCATTTCACCATTACGTGGGCTGCGTGTGGTTGCCGATACTGAAAGAAAAGTATTCTGTGCGTTTTTCAGATATTCCTTTAAAACAGTACCTTTACCAACTCCGGAAGGCCCGGAAATTACAATCAATTTTCCTTTAACATCTGTCATTGTCTGTTTCCTCCCCATCATTTTCATAATTGACAATTCTGTTGGATACAGTTTCAGGTTGAATGGCAGATAGGATTACATGGTCAGAATCCATAATAATAACTGTACGTGTTTTTCTGCCATAAGTTGCATCAATCAAATATCCTTTTTCTTTGGCTTCTTGTATGATTCTTTTTATTGGTGCAGAGTCGGGACTTACCATTGCAATAACTCTGTTTGCGGAAACCATATTCCCAAAACCTATATTAATTAATTTCATTTCTATTCACCATAATTAGTTATTATTCAATATTTTGCACTTGTTCTCGGATTTTTTCTATTTCACTTTTTATATTGACCACAACTTGTGCTATTTCTAAATCTTGTGCTTTACTGCCTATTGTGTTTGCTTCACGATTGAATTCCTGTACCAAAAAGTCCATTTTTCTGCCTATTGGTTCGTTGCTTTCAAGCATTTGTCGCATTTGTGCAATATGGCTATATAGTCTTACAGTTTCTTCATCAACGGCAAGTTTATCGGTAAGCAAAGCAACTTCGGTTAATATTCTTTGTGAATCAATATCGGTAGTTTGCAGTAGTTCGCTTACTTTATCGGTAAGTTTTTTACGATAGTTTTCAACAGTTACGGGTGATTTTTCTTCAATGGTTGCAACAGCCTTTTCTATTATATCAAGTCGGCACAAAATATCATTTTTTAAATTTTCGCCTTCTTTTATACGCATATCAATAAAGCTGTCAAGGGCTTCATTAAGTGTACTTATAAGTATATTTTCAAGCTCTTCTTCATCTTCTTCTTTTTTCTCTTGAACAAAAATATCATTAAAACGAGAAATAGTGCTTAGTGTTAAATCGTCAGTAAGATTATATTCTTTTCCCAATTCACGTAAACTGTCAATATATTCTTTTGCAAGTTCATTATTGATAGTTATTTTGATAGAATTGTCGTTTGGCATAGAAGTGTATGAAATGCTCACTTCTGTTTTACCACGTGAAACTTTTGAACTTACAACTTTTTTCAGTTTGTCGTCCATAAAGTTATATATTCTCGGAATTTTTGAGGAATATTCCATATATCTATGGTTTACGGCTCTTACTTCAACAGTAAACATCTTACTGTTGAATTCACACTGACTTCTACCAAAGCCGGTCATACTTTTAATCATTATACTTCCTCCATCTTTTATAAAAGTTACCTATAGTATATATAATAACAAAAATATTTTAATTTGTCAGTTTTTGTTAACAAAAAATTCATATTTACAGATATATAATATATTTTAATTGGGTAAACTATATATAGAATTTATAATTTATGTAGTTTTAAACATAAACATTAAATAGTTGATTTTTT
>JAHHTR010000078.1 GCA_020024515.1 Angelakisella sp. | reverse complement strand
ACAGTACTAAGCAACATACCTCATATCTTGCACAAGCTGATTATTATACTGACTACATTTCTCAGCATCAAGACTGGAAATTAGTCGATATATATGTTAATGAAAGTAATGGAACAAAGCTCAAAACCTATTACGAGGACATCTATTTCTACAACAACGAGCGTATTCAACTTAAAACGAAACTGACTTCCCTTTAAAAGAGAAGTCAGTATTTACTTAAAAATTAATATTTCATACAGTAAAAAGTTCTTTTTGTACAGTCCGCACAATTAGAGGATTTCAGTTCAGTACTTTCTGAAAGTTTTTTTATTTTTCTTTTGTTGTTTTTTTATTCCGAATAAATTTACGAACTACACTAAACTTAAAAAATAGTGTAGCCAATACTATACCTAAACTATACAAAACAGTTATTTTTATACAAGACAATATATCTCGATTTAGAAGATAAATAAATATATATATAATATAATTTATTGGTATGATAATTACAACAAACATCATATAAAAATAATGTACCCATATATTTTTTAAACTTTCAATCTTATGTTCTTTGTTATATTCAGGAACTTTTATAAGTTCTTTTAAAAAATTTTTCATATGACACCTTTTATTTTTATATTTTTTTTAATTTATAAATAATCTCTAATATATCTGATTTATTAAAAAAAACATTATAATTATCTCCTTGATAACCCTCTGGATAAAAACACCCTAAATAATCATAATGTTTTTTATTAGACAAGTTTAACACATTTGAACCATAAATCATTATATTTTTAGGGATATCTTTAATTTTTACGACGGAACCTATTAACATATATAATTACTCCTTTTTAAACTATGCGTGAATATTTATATTAGCACCTACATATACACCTGGCATAATATTTGCTTTTCCTCCTATTGTAACTGAAGATTTATTTATTCCCCCATTTATACCACAAGCCACACCTATGCCTGCTTCACAATCTATATTTATTTTGGCAATACCAATGTCAAATGTTTTAGAAGCATTAACATCAACAAAAGAAGCTTTGCCTTCAACTCCAGCAGTACCACCAATAAAAGCATTACCTGACAATTCAAGGTTAGGAGCATTTATACCAGCACTCCAAGTTTTAGATTTGTATTTAAAGCTTGCTGTGTCAACTCTAGCCTTTAATGAAAAAGCTGCTTCATCACGGGTATGTTCTAACGTAAGCCCTGATTTAACATTTAATGTATTATTACAGTCTGTTTTAGTATCAACATTTATTCCATATGTTTTAGAATAATGTAATTGATTTTTAGATGAAATTGAACCATTTAAATTCATTTGAAACTCTCTCCTTTTTATTTTTTTGATAGAATAAAGTATCTTAAAATCGTGTTCTATTTTCCTTTTATAACTTTGGTAAAATTCGACCAATTTTCAACTGTAAAATCTTTTATACTTTTTAATAAATCAATCTTAATAACTTCGTAAATCATTGTTAAATTGTCTTTATCATTATGGTCAATATAGACACTGCCTTGTGTTTATCCAAAACCTTCTAAATCTTGTCTTGTTTTATCATAAATTTTTTCATATTTTTTAATTATCTATTTTTAAATAAAAGAAACAGCATACTCATTTTTACTACTTTTTTATTATTTATATGATATTATTATACTAAGTAATAATACAAAAGTCAATATATAATTTATCTATGCAACATTTAATATTGTAGAATTACAATAGATGTGTTACAGTATTACAAAAAAGTGACGAAATGGAAAATCTATGTTCAGTAAGTTTTCAAAAACTAAACTAAACTGAAAGTAAAGTAAGTATTCATCAAAATACGTTCTTACAGATCTAATGTTCTGCGCTGACTGTGGACACAAATATCGCAGACAGGTATGGTCAAAATATGGTGAAAAATCAGCTGTATGGAGATGTGAAGATAGACTTAAGCTTGGCAAGAAATCGACTTGTATACACTCCCCTACTTTGAAAGAAGATGATTTACACAAGGCAATAATGAAAGCCATAAACAGTATCATAGATAACAAGGAAGATTTTATAAGCAGATTTAGAAACAATGTCTTAGAAGTAATATCAAACTATATGGAAGAAAGCTACATAAAACAGTATGATGAGCAGATTAATATACTTCAAAATCAAATGCTCAACCTAATCGAACGTAACGCAAAATTTAGAGCTGTAAGCAAGGATTATGACAATGAATATAAGTTGCTACACGACAAGATAGAAAGCCTAAAACAAGCCAACGTTGACGAGATGAAATCAAATCACATCTACGAAGAAAAAATTGACAAAGCGAACGTTATACTTTACAATATTAACCCAAAGCTACTAACCTTCGACCAAGAGCTTGTAAAAAGATTAATTGAATCTATCAAAGTTAAACGAAACAATGAAATCGAGATAAGATTTTACAGTGGAATAGTTGTGAATGAAAAGCTTGAAAGTGAAAAATAAAAGTTTGTCATCATATTGAAAACAGCTAATAAATGTGATAAAATATGCTTATAAACAATATACAATAAGAGGATATGCAGATATGGATAACAAAGACTTATACAAAAAAGAATATCTTGAACATATACGCAAATTCAGACTTATGGATGATGACTTTATGTCAAAGTGCTTTGAGGATAACATAGAATGTACGGAGCTTGTTGTAAAAATAGTTCTTGAAAGAGATGACTTAAAAATACAGAAAGTCAGCACACAACACAGAATAAAAAATCTTCAAGGTCGTTCGGTAATACTTGATATATATGCTACCGATAAAAACGGAAAGCTGTATAATATCGAAATTCAAAGAGCCGATAAAGGCGCAAGTGTAAAAAGAGCGAGATACAACAGCAGTATCATTGACGCCAATATCACTTCGCCCGGTGAAGAATATGAAAAGTTATCTGAAACATATGTTATCTTCATAACTGAGCGTGATGTTCTTGGAAGAAACAAACCTATATACCACATTGACAGAATCATTCGTGAAACAGGTGAATACTTTAATGACGAATCACATATCATATATGTTAACGGAGAATATAAAGACGATACTCCGCTTGGCATACTTATGCACGATTTTAATTGTGCAGATCCGAATGATATGAAATACAAACAACTTGCAGAGAGAACCAGATATTTTAAAGAAGATGAGAAAGGAGTGGCTACTATGTGCAAGATGATGGAAGATATGAGAAATGAAGTTGCGGAGAAAGAAAGAATAGATATGGCTAAAAAACTTCTACTTTCTGATAAGCTTAAATTATCTTATGAAGATATAGCCGAATACTCAAATCTAACTGTTGAACAAGTAAAAGAATTAGCTAAAGAATTAGCCAAATAGAATTCAGTACAAACCTTAGAAAGCCTCCAAGAATATTATCTTGAAGGCTTTATTTTGTAACTGAATATGTATTTAAAATGAAAAATAGACCTCTCCACCAAGGCACAGGTGTACCCTAAGGACTGCGTTTTTGTATGCTCTACGCACGTGGAAGTCGTGGTGGAGCTCAAAAAAGATTAAATATAAATGCTCACCTACTCTACTCATTCTACAAGAGAAAGAAAGAGCAAATATTTAGAGATACATCGTCAGGAATTAAAATAAAAGATTATAACAACGGATATCAAGTAAATATTTGGATAGCATAATAATAAATTAAAAAACAAATATACTCTATTGGTCCAACGTAATCTCAAAAAGAGTTTATCTTAAAAGTTTAATGGGCATATAAACCAAAACACATTTGTTCTGATTTGTATGCCTAAATCAAGTTGTTATTTTATTTATTAAACTTTAAAGAAAATAATAGTAATAAGCAAGTTTATAGAAATCACAAAACATCCTTTACTCCTGTCTTTGCTTTAAAATCCTCATAACTATTAACCCATTCAAACTTAACCAAATCAGAAACCGCCTTAAAATGAAGCTTACCACAATGTATTTTATTTTTTTCAACCTCTGTTAAATCTTTTCCCTGTTTACCTGCTTTAGTCTCAATAATAAAATACAAACCCAAAACATCGCTGTCATTTTCATTTCTGCAAATAACCGCCCAGTCCGGAGAATAGTTTCCATATGGCGTATCAATAACAAATCCACCTTTTTTCAGTTTAGTGAATAGAAGAACATTCTCATTTGCCTCTAATTTTTCAGCAAATTCTTTTTCACCCTTACTGTCCATTTTGTAATATTCATTTAGCGCATTACTATGACTTGAATTTGACTTAAATATTCTCCATTCAGTATTAAAATCATCTTCACTTATAGTATCAATGGCGAAAATTTCACCCTCATTCAATTCATATTTATCTATAACTTCGTAGGATAATATATTGTTTGCTTTAGTATCATTAAGCAATTTTAAAATCTTTTGCGTTACTTTATCAAGAATATCCTGATAATTCAAAGCTTGTTTTTTATCTATACCATTTATAATTTTAAATATTGCCAGTCTTGGTAACATAGTATGATACATTATATAATTGACAACTTCAAAATCACTTTTTTCTATAGCAGGTGAATATACATACATATCAAGATTTTTATCAATACCTTTTTGCATTTCAAAAGTTTGTACGTTACTGAAGCCTGCTTTGCCTGTAGTGATATTTATAGTCTTAGTAAGATTAATGTTTGCCAAATATGAATTTATCATATCTATACAATCCGCAATAAACTTATCTTTGTCCAAACCACATTTATATATAGTTCTTTTTGTAAGCTTATCGCATAGTGATGTGTAGAGTTTTTTAAACTCATTTTCTGATACAAAAGCTCTCATTTTGTTTACAGGACTTGGATTATCACCATTTTTAATTACAATACAGTGAGTACCCTTTTCAACCATTAACTCTGCAAAGTTCTTTTTGATAAGTTCTTTATGTTCATTAATAATTTCATTTGAAAAATCTATATTTTCAATGGTATTTGATAGTTTCTCAATGTCTTTATTAAGAATGTTATTACTGTCCATTATTCCGTTTTTGATTAATTCCTGCTTTAAGATATCAACTAATTCAGATGTTATACTAGTCTTTGGAAGTCCCGCTTTTTCAAGTGTAGAAGTTAATATATTAGCTGTAACTTCGTTCTTATTGAACTTCATACTCTCATTATAATCATCTTGTAAACCCTTTGAAAAATTCTCATAACTATCATTTGCAATAACTGTCAATTCATTTATTTTTGAATCCAAACATCTATTACCGGTTATATCAACAGGTAGTCTTAGTCCTCTACCTATCTCCTGTTTTTTGGCTATTTCAGAACTTCCGCTTTTAAGAGTACACAGAGTAAATACATTAGGATTATCCCAACCTTCACGGAGAGCGGAATGGGAAAATATAAAGCTTAGAGGTTCATCAAAAGATATAAGTTCATCTTTTTTATCAAGAATTAAACTTATTCCTCTGTCAATATCATCTTGTGACTTTGTTTTAACATCAAATTCGCTTTTGGCGCTGTTCCAGTCTTCTATTTCAACAATATTGTTTTTTCCGTCAACAGCAAAGTAACCTTCACGAATTTTAAGCACATCATCATATTTTGAAAAATATTCTTTATACTTAACAATTTTATCCTTGTTTGCTGTTATATAGGCTGTATATTCTTCGTCAAATATGCGTAAATATTCACCTCTGCCATCTTCTCTGGTATTGTCACGAACTTTATTTACTGCATCCACAAAGAAAAGAGTCAAGGCTTTTATTTTTTTGCCACTGTTTAAAATTGAAAATTGTTTTTCAAAATGGTTCTTTATAGCAAGTCTTATTTGAATACGCACAGCCTCTATATCTTCCAGTCCGTTATTGCTTTCACCCAATGATAATTCCATAATACCATCAGCGGTAGCTATTTTAAGTGACTTTAATTTATGCGGTTCTTCTGCAATACGCATATTTTTATATTGAGCCAAGCCACCCGACAAATCTTCAAGAGAAGCGCCTGCGGAAACATCAAAGCTCTTAAATCTTATGCTATCGCCTTGCTTTTGCGAAAACATTTCTATCCTTGCTTTTAGGTCTTTTGTAAAAGAAACGTATCTTATGTAAGGAAAATCTCTGGGAATAACACCATTGACAGTCTTAACCTGTATCTTCTTTACCAAATCTTGTTTATAAGCTGCATAAGAATCGAGCTTATATATTTGATTATATAGGCTTTTATGCGTAGCAGAATAACGAAGTGTAAATAGCGGATCAATATCGTCCAAAGCCTGTAATGATTTTGACTTTTTACCCTTTTGTCCCTCTATTTTCTGTGGCTCATCTATAATTACAATCGGTCGGATATACTTAATATCTTCCCATAGAATCTTTCCGCATTCATCTTCCTTACGGATTTTGTTACTGTCCTTATTAAAAGCCTGAATATTAAACACACATATACTTAACATATCCACCTCAACAAAAGAACTGCTTACTTTTTGAGGATTATCGCTGTCATAAATAAAGCTATGCTTAGACAAATCAATACCATACAGTCTTTTAAAATGCTCTGTCAGTTGCTCTATTGATTTTTCTATACCTTTTCTGATAGCAATACTTGGAACAACAATCATAAATTTTTGCAAACCATATTCCTTATATAGCTCTAAAATTGTACGTAAATATACATAGGTCTTGCCTGTGCCTGTTTCCATTTCAACAGTAAAATTGTTATTATAAAGAGTATTGTCTGCAAACAATTTATTTTCCAACTGAACAGTTTGTAAATTGCTCAATAATCTGCTGTCTGTTACAATATTCTTATTTCGGACAGGGTCAGCATCATTTATTTTCTTATGTCTGTTTGGCTTATATATTCCGTCTGTTTGTTGAGGTAATCCTTTAAACAAATCTATTGTAGACTTAATAGCTTGTTTTTGATATTCAAGTCCGTCATCAAACTGAAACTCTATTCTATTTGACATTTTAATTCCCCTTTATTCTTTTATTGGAGTTAAAGGATAATTAGGATATTCTTTATTCCATTCGTTAATTGATAAAACTTTTATATCGTCAATTAAACTGCATTTAATATTATTGTTTTTTTGTAATTCAAAAGGCAGTCTTGGCTGTAATTTATTTCTAATACCCTTACGTGTAATAACATCACCATTTGGATATTCAAGTATATAAACATAAATTTTTTTCTTTTGTGTTAGCTTACCGATAGCACTTATGTAAAAAATAGAATCATAGTACTTTTTTAGAATATTACTTATCTTTTTATCCGATTTAGGATCAAAAGAATTTGCTTCAGCAGCATTTTCTATATTGGCATTTTTATACTCAACCAAAAGTATTTCTTCATCTGTTTCGGCAACCCAGTCTACATCGCATAAAGGCGTATTCGCATTATGGAAAACATCATTTAATTTATCTGTTGCCCAAAGCGTATCAGTAAAATCTATTTGATAATTTTTATTTTCTTCAATAAATATTCTGTCCATATTCATTCACCCTTTTGGTTGTCATATACTTCGTCAAGCAGTTTTTCAAAACTATCCATAATCACATTATGCTTTAAATCTTTGAATTTTTCACTACTTTCGCAAAGTATGTTGTCATTTTCACGATACAAAGAATGAAATGATATATTATCGTCAGACTTTTGTCTTACTTCAAAATATTTTGCAAAAATATAACTGTGAGTTGATAAAAATATCTGTACTCCGTTTCTTGAAAGAGCAAGTAATATTTCAACCAAATCGGGAATAAATTTAGGGTTTATGTTTGCTTCCGGTTCGTCCCACAATAAAATACTGTCTTTGGTTATATTGTCGGTCATTAAAAGTTGCCACAGCAAAGCTATTTTTTTGTAACCCTCTGCCTCAATATCAAAATCAACAAGTCTGCCGTCCGTTTTTTCAACATAGAAAGTATCGTTTTTTACAACAACCTTTCCATCCATCATTTTTTCAAGTAAAGGCAATATATTTTTTGCAATATTGGGTTTTTCATTTAATTGTGGTAATAGTGTGTTGCTTATTATATCATAATAAGTCTTGTCAAAAGGCATATTGAATTTATCATACAGTGACAAAAAACCTTTTGAATGTGTAAGCATATCTTTTACAGGTATATATACTGAGTTTGGATTTGGTTCAGCAAATGAGAAATTAAATTTAGGCATACCAACCTTGTCATTTGATTTTTTAATTATAGGGGACATATAAAAACTTATTTTATTAGCTTTAAAAGTATCAGATTCCATAAATAGTATTGTATCGTTCTGTAAATCTGGAATTAAATTAAAAACAGTAGTTCTAAATTCTTTTAAAAAATAATGACTAATTGTTTCTAATGGGAATGAATTGCAATTTATCATAGAATACAATAACTTCAACAAATGAGTTTTACCTGTACCGTTTTCACCTATAATAACATTTATACCATTTGAAAAATCAACTTCTAAATTTTTGAAGACAGTAAAATTTTCAATTTTTACTTTATTAATACCCATTGTATATATTTCTCCTTACTATATAAATTCAACAGTATAGGTTTGTTTTGCTTCGCCTGAATTACGCTCAATCAATGCCTTTAAACGTCTGAATGTTATGTCTTTTAGGTTAATATCGTCTTTGAAAGCGGAATCTCTGAACACAAACTTTATTGGCAGTGGATCAAGGTTAGCAAGCTTTTCTATAAGTTCCTCGGTTATTTCTGTTTCAAGACAAACAAGGTAAGAACTACCGTATAAATATGTTCTGTTACCTATTTCGGAAAGAACTTCAAGTGAGGCTGTCAAAGGAACATCTTTTTGTCTTAGCATTATTTCATAAACAACGTCAACATCTTTAAATCCAAGTGTAAAATCGATATAGTCGGGTGTATCTGTTCTTGTTTCTTCTGCAACTTGGTCAACATTTTCACATAAATTCCACTTAATATTAGTATCGGCTGTTCTGAACACTTTAAAACCTATATCGGGAACTTGTTTTGTTTTTTCGCCGATTTTAAGTTGATTATTATATTCTTCGGTTTCTTGTTTTATTTTGTCCCCCGCACGTCTTATTCTTTCCTTGCCTATTTCTGTAATATAGTGTTTCTTTTTTATAGTATCTAAAAAATCAATACTTTCCCTTATACTTTTCTTTATTTCAGAATCACTATTTTTATAATTTATATCTAAATCTTCTTGTGCCTGAACCATTATAAAATGACGATTATTTCCATCTTCTATATTTTGTTTAATAACTGCTTCTGCTGTTGAAGATGAGCCTGAGAAAAAGTCTAAAACATAAAAAGGTAGATTATTAGTATATGAAATAGAGGATATTAAACGTTGTAATAACTTTAAGGGCTTTTTACCATTTTTGAAAGGGACATTTCCTTCATTATCTAATCCTGTTGTTTTTATGTCAACCCATATATCACCTGGATGTTGCGATAAATTATCTTCTGCAAAAATAAATTGCACTCTAGGTTTTTTAGAATCATCTGAAAAATCTCCCTTTATCAGATATATATTTTCATTGTTATTTGAAGCAACAAAAAACAAATTATTTTTACAAACTTTCTTTTTTTCTTTTGCTAAATTTAAAACAGATGAAGATGCAGCACTTCTACATATTCTATAAGAATTTTCATATTTCCATTTATAAATATCACTATCCTTAAGTTTTAACGATTTTATTTTTTCTGAAACAGATATTAAAGTAACATTTGAAACTATTTTATCTAATTTTGCAATTACTTCTGAGTTAATAATTTGATTTTCAATAAAATAATCTAAATCTTTTTTATTTTCGTCTTGTCCATAATAATATGGAAGCAAAGATGA
>JAHHTR010000077.1 GCA_020024515.1 Angelakisella sp. | reverse complement strand
TTCTACCATAAGGGGTTTCTTTTTTCTATGTCCATTTTTAATGGACTTGTTCACTACGTAAAGCTCTTTTTCAGGGTGCTTTGGTTGCTGCTTTTCACGACCCTGTTTTCTCTGCATTTTATCAAAAAAAGATTAATGAAGGTAAACATCATCTTACTGCTATCGGCGCTGTTACCAGAAAACTTTGCAACACAATTTTTGCTGTCTTGAAATACAATACTCCCTATATATCTCAAATCAATTAATTGATTTTTTCTTTTTTGCTTTGACTTGGACTTTTTATTCAGGTCTTTTCTCTCGCATATTTTTTCATCTCTTATTCATTAAAATATTTCTTTTTTTATTTTTTACCTATTGACTTTTTATAGTTGGTCTTTCTGCTACAGTATATCACATTTTTCTCTATTTTACAGTTTTCAGATACGCCATAAAGAGCACTTTATAATTATATTTATTCTTTTAAAGTTGGATTAAATTTTTCTAACTGTTCCAATACATATACTGCCGCCAATAAATCAGCGCAACCACCAGGGGATAAATTATTTTTAATAAACCATTTGTCAAGCTGTTCTATTTGTTCTGTGCTAGGCTGTGATGATTGTTTAAGTAAAGCTTTTACTTTATTTTTTGCAGTCGTAGCGCCCAAAATTCCACCTCTATTTAACATATTGGTATCTTCTACTTTTGCTATAAGGTGCAGTAGCACTGTGCACCCTGCCTTATGTTTGTCTATACCGTGTAATCTTAAATCTTTGTATATGGGGAGCGCAACTTTACTCAACGCAGGAAAACCATCTGCTGCCTGCCCACGGATACCACGAACGCCTTGTTTGGCATATAATTTTGTTCCGATAGTAGGATTTATCGGATTTTTAAGATCATTTATACATTCTTGCGCCAGTTGAGACATAACATTAAGTAACTGTGATATTGATAATGGTTTTTCAGGATGCCATAGTCTTCCTGCGGCTCCACACATTAAGCCCAGTGTAAAAATCGCACCCTTATGTGTATTTACACCTCCTGTGGCATTATACATTGTTTGTTCAGCGTTAAGTCCTGCAACCTGTAATTTTAAAAAACATTCGTGTGTTGTTTTTTTAGCAGTATTTTGTCCAATTTTTACACATTGGCGAAAATATGGAGCTAGAGCAATAGCACTGGAAATGAAGGTATTAAGATCCATATCATTATGGCTACCACTATTATTTAAGTCTACAAGTCCTGGTTTAGGTGTGGTACAAACTTCATCTATAAGACTTTGTACTGTTATGGAAGAAAAAAAGTCTGCGTCCGCATCGGCAAAATAATTATATAACATTCTGTTGGTAATATCTTGTATTTCCTCTACGCTGTGAAGTCTACGGGAAGCGCAATTTCTCCCATCGGCTCCGCATACTAAACAGCTACGAGAGTTTTTATCTATCTTTTGACGTGTTACATGAACAAAATCAGTGGTAATTACATCCATATCAAATAATCTGCCTATTTCATTGTTTTCTTCTATCTGTGTTGTTATTTTCTTAATATGCATAGGAGACAAATCTACAACATATATTGCATAGTTTCCTGTTAGTTGACGTTTTATTATGCTATGTCGTATATTTTTGCCAAATGCTTGTTTTAATAGTCCACACCCAAGTTCAAAGCCTCTGTTTATAAGTACGCTTTGTTTGATAGGTCCTGCAATATTCATTGAAAAACTTATAATCGGCAAATGAAAGCTCCTTATAAGAGCAATTTGTTCCTCGGCTTTTTTTTCTCTGAAATCTAACATTTGCTGTAATGTAACTGTCAGCATAATATTTTTTCCTCTTTTCAATAATGGATAATATTATTAGGAGTCATTCTTTTTAATCTTTCACAAATTTGAATTCCCTGTGAACCTGCAAAAAATTCATATGTTGTTGGTGGAACCAAACTTTTTATATCGTTTAATTTGTCGTTGTGGATAGCTAAACGAACAGCACTTGCACTTATTTGATGTTCTTCATATTTTTTGCGTGGTATTATAACAAAATCTATTCCAAACTTTGGTAACATTTGAGCCATTACATTGTTATACATAGCTGTTACTGTGCTAAATGGTTCTTCGCCAACATACCTTTTTTGTATATTTAATATTTGTGAAATTTTGCAAAAAATATCTACATCCAAGCGAGCCTGAGTTATAATGGTATTTTTTTTATCTTTTAAAAAATAACTTGGAAATGTAGCCGTACTTATCATATATGGTCCACTTGGATGAACATATACATTTGAAATGTTAGCAGTAGCTTCTTTAACTAACTGATAGCGAACATTAAACGGAATTGGTCCGTAATTTTCCGATAAAACAAACAGATGTACAGCATCATTTTCTTTTGCGGCTTGCTCCACTAAGTGCAAATGTCCGTAAGTAAATGGATTTGCATTCATAACTATGGCAGCCACATTTTTTTCGTTCGGCATTTTACTTTTTAAATCTTTGCAGAAATTTTCAAAGCCACATCTACGGTTTTCCATAAAAACAAGTTTTTGTTCCACCATAGAAATCGTGTAAAAACCCATACTTTGCAGTAAAGCAGACATTTTAGGCTTTGTGTACAAAAAAATATGGGTTTGTCCGTGTAATGCCTGATATTCCATTAAATGGCTCATTATCTGTCCCATTAAACCTTCGCCTTGATATAATTCTGATACGGCTAAACATCGCAGAGTATTTCCAAAGGCGCTGCCTGTAGCTATTAGGTTATCCTGTTCATCATATATTCCACATGTGTAATCAATATGCGTATCGCGCAGAATACCCTCCTTATGCAAAAAGGTTTCCACTTGCTTTATATGACCTTTGTCATTAACAGAAATTGGAATTACTGTATATTCCATATATATCACTCCCATTCTTTTAAATTATACCACTGTATGATATAAAAATACAATATAAAAAAACAGCTCCCGAATCAATCGGGAACTGCGGAAAACGTTTATTACTTTGATATTATGCTGTATAGTTGTTTAGAGTGGCATAATACCTAAAATTATAGCAAATATCATACAAAGAATTGAGAAACCCCAAACCCATAGGAAACAGTTTTTTATATGATCTTTTATATCTACATCTGCCAAACCAACACCAAGAAGTGTTGCAGGAACCATTGGACTTATAAATGTAGCGCAGTTACGGCAAACAACCATTGCGATAGTAATAGAAAGCGCATCTACACCAAAGCTTTGACCTATACCAATCATTACCGGTAACATACCATAAAAGTACGAATCTGTATCGAATGCAAGAGCTAAAGGCACAGAAAGAATACCTATAACAATAGGCAGATGTGTTCCTAAAAAGCTTGGAAGACCCATCTTAATAAGGTCGGCCATACAAGTAACTACACTTGCAATTTCTGTATCTCCAACTTTAACGCTTTTTACAAGAATGCCCATTAAAACGGCAGCGCCCATTAGCGTAGAACACATCATAAGTGCAGGAGCGGCATGAGAATTGATAATAGCCTTTTGTTGCTTTGCACCAGGATAGTTAACAAGAACAGCAATCGCCACGCCTAACATAAACGGTACATAACTTGGGAATATGTCAATAACCAATAAAATTATTACAGAAACAGTTAAAACGATATTGAACCAAAATAGTTTTGGACGTGCAAGTTCGCTTGTTTTAGTTTGGTATATTTCATCCACTGAAACATTACTCTCAGCCTTTGCTAAAGCTCCATTCAATCCGGCACCACGTTTTTTCTCAATTATACCAACTATAACTGCATGTGTCAATGCCAAAATAACACCGAAAATCTGAATTGGTATTAGCGTGTTCCATAGTTTGCTTGCTTCCATACCAAGAACAGAAGCTGCGCGCATAGTTGGACCTGCCCAAGGCATTAAGTTCAATACACCCATTGCCAAAACGCTTACTTGCAATAGACTTGTGGAACGCATGTGCATTTTTTTATAAACCGGAAGCATTGCAGGAACGACAATGAGAAATGTTGAAGCGCCACCACCATCAAGGTGACCTATCAGTGCAATTATACAGGTCATTACAGTTACACCAATTACGTTACCACCGATAAATTTCATTAGTTTTCCAATAATTACATCGAACATACCTGCATCTGTCATAATTCCAAAGTATAGTACTGAGAACACAAAAAGTGCCGCAGTTTTACTTGTAGAACCAAATCCTGATTTAATCAAAGCCGCTATGTTATCAAATGTATAGTACCCACCTAAAACCAAAATAAGCGCTAAAATTGATGGGAAAATTATAAAAGCTATATTAGGAAGTGTTTTACTCTTAAAAAGAGTAATTACTATTCCAATAATAGTAGCAAAACCGAGAATACCAACAATAATCTCATTCATCAGTAAAATACCTCTCTATATATCATTTTTATCTCTAATTCAAAATTTAAAATTATTTTATTATGTATGGTTTTATTTTACGAACAACATCCAAAATTGAGCCATCACGCGCCTGTAATACTGCGACAACTTTGTCTTCCCATTGTAAATCATCGGGACAACCAACCAAGCTATATGCCTTTTCTTTTAGTTGCTCAATAGGCAGGTGTGGAATACTTGCTTTATCCAAGCACTCTATTAAATCTTGACGAAGCGGATTTACAGCAATGCCATAATCTGTTACCAGTACATCTACACAGTCACCGGGAGTAGTTACAGTAACTACCTTTTCACATACTGTTGCCATACGTCCACGTGTAAGAGGAGTTACAATTATGCAAACTTTTGAGCCTGCGGCAGTATCCGGATGTCCACCAGGCGCACCACGAAGTATACCGTCAGAGCCTGTAAGTACGTTAACGTTAAAGTCTGTATCTATTTCCAAGGCAGCAAGTACAACAAAGTCTAAACTATTTACAAAAGCACCCTTGTTTGCAGGATTTGCGTATTGAGATGCACTCATTTCAAAATGATTAGGTGTTCTATGAATGGAATTAACTGCTTCTAGGTCAAAGTCCTGCACATCAATAATTTTCTTAATTTTGTTTTTCTTTAATAGTTCTACTATTGGTCCACATATACCGCCAATAGCCCAACCCATTGTAATTTTCTTTTCATCCATATACTTTTCCAAAAACAAATTGGCTGCAAGCGAAGGACCGCCTACACCTGTTTGGAATGAAAAACCGTCTTTAAAATAAGGTGTGGAAGCAATGATTTTAGCCACATTTTCCGCCATCATAAGATCTCTTGGATTTTGTGAAATACGAGCTGCGGCAGAAGCTATCTTCTTAGGATTACCAATAGATTCAACAACAACAACATTATCTACGTCTATTGCTTCAATAGATGCCGGATAGTTTGGAAAATCCACTAAGCAATCAGTAATAACCACTACATGATCGGCATATTTAGCATCTGACATGGCATACCCCATACTGCCACAGTCCGATTTTCCACCAACGCCACGGCAATTTCCCATACAATCGCTGGTGGGTGCCGCAATAAATGTGATGTCTATATGCAGTTCTCCCTCCTCAATAGCACGTGGACGCCCCCCATGACTACGTATTATGGCTGGGGTTTTCAGCTTTCCGGAAGAAACAACCTCACCTATTTTTCCTCTGATACCTGAAGTTTGAATTCCAACAATCTTACCATCCTCAATATATTGAGCAATAGGATCATGGGCATCGCCTAACGAAGTGGCCGCAATAACCAAATCTTTTAGTCCAAGCTCCTCTATGGCTGCCTTCATTACCATATTTGCAACATAGTCACCGTTGCGTAGGTGATGGTGAAATGAAAAAGTCATTCCATCTTTTGCGCCACAATTTTCAAGAGCTAAAACGATGGAATCAATAACTTTTGTTTGCTGTGGTTTTTCATATCTGCGGGTGCGGGGAGCCTGTTTCTGGATATACATACCGTCCATATGATGCTTTCCCTGATAAACACCCCTACCATTTTTCAATAGGAAATCTGGAATTTCTCTGCCTACTGAATTTATCATAATAACAAATCCCCCTTATATAATCCACATGCCTCTGCCAATTTTAAAGTTCGTTTGGCGCCAGGAATAAATGCAAGATCTATCATTTTTCCATCTACTGTGAAAACTCCGACTCCGGCAACCGATTGCTCTTTGTAAGCTTTTATAATCTTTTCTGCCTGTGCCACTTCTTTTGCAGTAGGAGCAAATATTTTGTGTACTGGCTCTATTTGCTTTGGGTTTATAAGGCTCTTGCCATCAAATCCCATAGCTTTATTTTGATTTAATTCAGCAAGAAAGCCGTCTTCATCATCTAAATTTGTAAATACTGTGTCAAAACATTGAATACCGGCAGCGCGGGCAGCTATAAGCATGTATCCGCGAGCGGCAATCATATCAATACCATCAGGCTGAAATGTTGTCTGCATACATTTTCTAAAATCGCCTCCCGAAATAGCCACGCCAAACATACGCTTTGATGCCGAACAAATTTCGTATGCGTTCAATATACCCTTAGGACTTTCAAGAGCAGCCATTAACAGGGTACGCCCTAATTCTACACCAAACTCCTGCTCTGCCTTTTTAACTGCCTGCTCAACAGTTTTTACATCTTGGGCACTTTCGCATTTTGCAATCCGTATACCATCTGCACCACATGCTACACACACTCTTATATCTTCTTGCCAATGAGGTGTATCAAGACCGTTGATACGTACAATTACTTCTGTATTACCATAATCTATCGAGGTAAGAGCATGATAAAGTGAAAAACGTGCCGCATCTTTTTGATTTTCCGCTACCGCATCTTCCAAATCAAGTATAATGGAATCGCACCCATAGATGTACGCATCTTTAATCAAGCCTGGCTTTTGAGCATTCATAAACATCATTGTACGTCGTAAGCGAAAGCGTTCCGGTGTTGGACGTCTAATCACTGTATGATACCTCCCCATGGTAAATTTTCATTTGACATGTCGCAACTTCTGTATACCGCACATTCTACTCTTGCCTTTAATGTACAGTCTAACGCTCCTTTGTCAACAACAGTTACTTTGGCACTGTGAACATTCAAACGGCTTAACGTTTGTAAAATAGTTTCTTTAATTTGCCTACCATATTGGTTCATAACAGAGCTACTCAATTCAAGCTCAATATTTCCATAACCAGGTTCTATTGTAACCATAGCATCACTGGATTCCAGTGTACCTGCTACTGCTATATGATTAATCTCCATATATGTACCCTCCTTTTTTTGATAATAATAATTTGTTATTTCTGAAAACAGAACATCAAAATGTATTTTAAAGTATAAATATACTGTAAGTATTTTTTATACTTATTTCCCATTAATTCGACATAAAAAATGTATTTGCTAAACAAATATAGCGCATAATAAATTACCTTACAAATTTTTATATTAACAAATAACAGATAAATTTATACAGACACAATTTGTTACTGTCATTAAAAATACATACGTATAACACAAAGAACAAAACTCAATGGAAAATCTTCTCTTTATTGTTTTTGTAATTTTAAAGTTTTACATTTATATTCCATTCTCCTGTATCATATTACCATAATTATAATCAAATGTAAAGAAAATTTTGATATTTTGTTATGATTTTAAGACATATCTGAAAAGTCTGGAATGTCGGTCATTTTAACAAAACAGAAACAGCGCAACATATATGAAATATAAAAAGGATACAGCAAATTTATCATATCGGGTAGCAATACGACGAAATTGTTTGATTTTATTGAAAAAGCATTCAACTAAATGTCTTTCTTTATACAGACACCAATCTACCGACCGGGGTTCTTTCGCATTTTGTTTTGGAGGAATTACATATTTTGCATTTTGCTCTGTGATATAAGCGCGGATTTCTGCACTTCCATAGGCACGATCTACAAGAATATGGCTTCCTTTGATATTTGTTGTTTTCAACAAAGGAATTGCCATTTTACTGTCATATACCTACCCTCCTGACAGCAAAAAAGATATCGGATTTCCAAGTCCGTCAACGAGCGCATGAATTTTTGTATTCTTTCCACCCCTACTTGTTCCAATAAATTGGTTGTATTCTGAATTTACGGCCCTTTTTTTGCGCTCGCACTTTGCGGGTCTTCCTGTATGGGCGGTGGGGAACAATTTCTCTATTCTTTCCCATTCGTCATCAGTTAATTCATATCGTCTTCCCATTTTATCAGCTCCTCTCTGTTATAGTATATCACATTTTTCTCTGTTTTGCAGTTTTCAGATACGCCCTAATGTATTTTAAGATTTTTTTATTATGGTTTTTCTATTTCATAGTCTATTTCTTTTATTATTTCATTATTTATAATATAATTTTACTTTTCCTTTGCCTGCTCCGCTGGACTTAACGTAAAATCCGCCGAAACCTCCTTTTAAACTTATAATATTTGGACCGATTAACTCAATATTTCCGCTTAGTTCAATTACGATAGGTTCATTAAAATATGCTAAGTGATTATTTACCTGATTTACAGTTTCAATCGTAACAGAGGCTACATCGTATGATTTATTTTCGATTAATATTTGTGTATCTGTGTTAATCTTAAAAAACAGTTCCTTAAATTTTTCTATGTTTTATTTCTTTAACAACTTGATTGTTTTTAAATCCTTTAATTGTATAATCATATGTGTTTACACCTCACCAGCTTACCGTATTTTCTATAAAAATAGGCGGATGCTTCAAATATTTATATTCATCACATGGATAAAATTCATTTATAAATTCATCATTTTTATAGAGAGCTATTTTATCGCAATTGGTCATTACAATAATATCCTTTACTATTGCCGCAGGATATTCGCCAATATCCATACTGCTATTTATTTCAAGAATATCTCTGTTATCCGATTGTGATGCGTATATATATGCCGCATTTTTTTTATTTCTGAATATATCAAGCACACCATGATAACAAATTTGATCTCCGCTTCCAAAATCTTTATGAGTATTATAGTCTGCCATACACCAACCAAAACTTCCTGCGTGTTCTGTTGATTTGTTGACATCATTAAGTACATTACAATGTCTTTTTATATGATTTGTACGATGAATTTCATCGTCAAATATTTTGGTAGGGTACATGTGTCCGCAATATTCGATAATAAGCAATGCCTTTTCGGTATCATTAGTTATCTTATGTCTTGGTCTGATACCTTCGTTGTCACCTTTATGTATAAAATCATTCATGGTATATACATCTTCAAGGATTTCGCTGTTTTCAATACATCTCACATCTCCAATTAAACGTGTATCGTCCAATTCTCTTGCCAAATTATTGATACGTGTATATAAATCGTGATTGTCATCACTTTCATTAATGCGAACACCCCACATAAATATTGACGGATGATTTCTGTATTGAAGTACCATTTAATGAAAATGAAAATTTTTCCGAATAATAATAATTAAATATATTGTCTTGACTGATAATATGAATTTTTTGACCTTCAAGCTGTAAATTATATAGATTCACTTCTTTTATTGACATTTCTGTTACTGTTTCAGGTATATTATTAGGGAAATATTTATATAAAACTATCTTTTGTTCATCATAATCGCATTTTTTAAAATAGTAATATCCGTCAAAATATCTTGGTTTACCATAAACAACATTTTTCTTCTTTTTAAAAGGAATATACACATTTCAATTTGTGAAATCATAAAAACTAATTACAGAGCCTCGATAGCCGCCGTGTTCAGACAATTCAATCAAATCATAGAAATCAACCGTATCACTTAAAGCAAACGCAAGTCTATTTTGACCATTTATTTCCTCTATACCTATGCCTTCAACATTATCAAACCTTTTAATCATATAAACATCTCCTTACAAAATCTTATCTATTCTTGATTTTATCATATAAATATCT
>JAHHTR010000076.1 GCA_020024515.1 Angelakisella sp. | reverse complement strand
TCTACCAAATGATTTATTCGAAGAAAACAAAATGAAACCAACAACTTCAAGAACATAAAATTCGAGCTACTGTCATTTATGATGACAAAGCACAACTATACTATATGAGAACTATTGATAATCAAGTTTTCTTATTTGCTGGCGATACACAACATTTCATTTCAAAGATAATAAGAATTATAAAATAAAACAAATACAATTAAGTCGAACAACTTGTTAAGATTTAATTTAATTTCTTATACTTATCTCAGTTAGGACAATCGTATTAAATTTACAAATATAAAAAATTATAATATAATATTAGGTATAGTCAAAATAAAAAAAGAGATATTTAATATGTATATACCGCCTTTTTCTATCACAAATAAAATGACTTACTATATAAGTAGTATATCTGAAAAAATAGGTTATTTAAATTACAAAAATACACTTATGGCGAATCCTCTTTTAAGTATAAATAATAAAATTCGTTCAATTCACTCATCTTTAAGCATAGAATCAAACTCTCTATCTCTTGGACAAATAAAAGATATTTTAGACGGACATCTTGTTCTTGGAGAAAAAAGAGAAATTCAAGAAGTAAAAAATGCTTATGAAGCATATGACAAAATTGCTTTGATAAATCCATACAGCATAGACGATTTAAATACTCTTCATTTCATAATGACTAAATATCTTATAAACGAATCAGGACAATTTAGAAGTGGAGAAGAAGGTGTATTTAACGGAGATGAATGTATTTTCATCGCTCCACCTGCAAAATTCGTCCCAGAACTAATGCAAGACTTATTTGAATGGATAAATACAGAAAAAAGCAATATACATCCTCTAATTCTTTCTTCTGTATTTCATTATGAATTTGTTTTTATTCATCCTTATGCTGATGGAAACGGAAGAATGGTTAGGCTTTGGCATACTGCTATCTTAACAAAATGGAAACCTATCTTTGAATTTATTCCTATTGAAAGTCAAATTGAAAAATTTCAAGATGAATATTATTCAGCTATATCAGAATGTCATAAAAACGGAGATTCTAATATGTTTATTGAATTCATTCTCCAGAAAACAGACGAAGTGTTAGAAGAAATAATCAAACAACAAAGACCTGACAAATAGTAGCACGTTAAAAGATGTGATTTAAATAAAATTTATTTTAATAAATACATCAAGAAATAATTCAAATACAATCCAACAACATATACTTATGAATAAAAAAGCCACTTGTAACAAGTGGCTTTTTAACATTATTACAATTTTTTCATAATTTTTCTTAATCTATTATTCCAAAGCATTTCCCATAAAGCAAAAGTTAGTCCTCCGCTAAGGCGGCATGCATTTTCATTTAATGCGCCATAAAAAGCTATTTTGAAATCACAATTAGCTGATGTTTTATTAATTGCTTTATATGTTTCATAAAGTTTAAATTTATTCCCCCACATATTTTGTAATTGAAATAAATCATACTCTTTATCAGCCCACATAGAACCACAAGGATCTATAAATCCAGTCAATTTCATTGTTTTAGCATCCGCCATTATATTCATAATATTTAAGTCACAATGTGTCAAAACAGGACACTCTGGTTCTTCAACAATTTCTTCAAAAGTTTTTGCAGCATCGCAAAGCAAAGTATATGTTTTTGAATTAAAATTGCCACCTTCAACTAGTTTTTTTAATCCATTAAGCTGTGGATTCACTTTTTCTTCAAAAAAGAAATCTTTCCAACTTGCATATGAAGGATTATCAATATAACCATATTTATCATTGGTTACGTTATGCCAGTCACTCATGCCATTAACAACATCTTTTGCAAAATTCTCATATGTATTCTTGCTCTTAGATAGAAATATTGGATTAAGTGTATTTTTACCCTCTATGTAACTCATACACATAACCGCAATATCATCTTGACTATGTGTAAAATAAACTTTTGGCATTTTTACTCTTGTATTTTCTGATAGTAAATTCAACTGTCTTGCCTCATTTATATTCATATTGGGTTTACGATAAGCTTTTAAAACGATAAATTTTCCATCAGGTTTCGTAGCTTTAAATACTTTGCCAAAACTACCACCGCCTAAATATTTTAAATCATCAACTGGAACTTGTAGCTGTTGTTCTGCTATTTCTGCTAATCTAACTGATAAAAATTTATTTGTCATATCAAAATTTTTCATACTAATTACTCCCCTTTTATTCTTTCAATTACTTTTTTATACGCATCTTTGCTTTCAGGTAAGAATGATACAAGTTGAAAGTCATGAAACATATCTTCATATTTATATAACACAACATCTACTCCAGCTAGTTTCATTTTTTCATATACTGTATCCGTGTCACTTTCATCCATTTCAGCAGTACCACAAACCAATGTGACTTTTGGAAAATTAGTAAATTCAGCAAAACACGGAGATACATAAGGATTTTTTCTATTTAAGTTTTCTGCATATACAGAAATTCGATGCAAATAATCCCAATTATCTTTTATAGATTTTCGTTTTGCAATACCCTCAAACGGGTCTTTATATGCATTTTTAATTCGAGATTTTCCAGACGAAGTCATATCACCCCAAAGCGAAAAACAAACTATTCCATTTGGTAAAGGATAATTATTGTCCCTCAACCATAGTGCAGATGACAAAGCTAAATTTGCACCGGAACTATCTCCAATAACAGTTATATTTTCTGGCTTTATATTTTGATTCAACAACTCTTTATACAAAGTTACAGCATCTTCAAGTTGAGTTGGATACTTATATTCTGGATAAAGTCTATAATCAAGATTAATAACTGTTGCATAATCTAATGATTTACTATACTTTTCTGCAAGGCGTCTATATATATCCAGAAGTTTTATCTTATATCCACCACCATGCATAAGTAAAATAACTTTATCCGTATTTTTATATTTACTTTTAAGTTCTTCATAGCGAGTATTGTTAACTTGATGCTTTGATAATACAAAATCTTTAGGTGGTCTGTAATGGGACTTGACTTTGATTGTTTTATGTCCTGTGTTAGTGGTAAGATTCTCATTATCCACCAAAGGCGAATGAAAAATAACTCTCAAGCAAAAACATATAATTTTCGATAAATTAGATTGCATTTCTATCACCAAACCTCTTCTTTATTCTATATAGAAATACAAATCAATTATATAAAAAACACGATAATAATATAAAAAATCATTGATTTTCTTTCCGTAAGAATATACTATGAAAATATAAATACATTTAAGGTGGTAAGTATATGGCTAATTCAAAAAAATCCATTGAAATATTAACTACTTCAAAACTATTTGACGAAAGGGAACAAGGTATATTTCATACTCCTTTTGAAATAGAAAAAATGTTTTATTCTTGCATATCTAGAGGTAATATAGAAGAACTCGAAAGCGCATTGACAAGTCTGTTAAAAAATAAAATTGTCGTTGGAAAACTATCGTTAAACAATTTACGCCAAATGCAATACACTGCCGTATGTTCTATTACCTTAGCAACAAGATATGCTATTATAGGTGGTTTGGATGAAACGGTAGCATACAATTTTTCAGATGAATGTATCATAAAAATAGACAGTCTAAATAGTGAAGACGAAATTTTAAATTTCTTGATTGATAAAAGTAAAACGCTAACACTAATGGTAAACAAAAGCAAAAACAACTCTAACTATCCAAAACCAGTTAAAAAGTGTTTAAGAATAATTAACACACGACTTTTTGAAGATTTACATATTGATACTATTTCTCAATATTGTGGTGTATCTAAAGACTATTTATCTTTACTTTTTAAGAAAAATATAGGCATTACTATACCGCAATATATAAAAAAAGAACGTTTAAACGCTTCCAAAGAATTATTAGAAAATGGAATGAAAATATCACAAGTAGCTTACAACGTAGGCTTTTGCTCTGAAAGCTATTTTATAAAATGCTTTAAAGAGAAATTTGGAATAACTCCTAATATGTTTATAAAAAAATGCAAAGCTGACTTCATATAAAATGAAGTCAGCTTTATTAATTAATACTTAATTTGATGTAATATTTTTTTGTCTTTTCGATTATTGGTGTTTTTTATAGCAATCGCCATTCAAATATGCTACAATAAAATTATATTTTTTTGAAGGAATAGATTTCATGAATATTGCAATTTGTGATGATGAACAAAGTCAATTAGAATATGTGCGTACGCTCATACAGGAATGGGGTATGCAAAATAACATCCAAACTGACCTTAGGCTTTTTAAAAGTGCTGAGGAATTTTGGTTTGCCTATAAAAAGGATGTTTTTGACATTGTTCTTTTAGATATTCAAATGAATGGACAAAACGGCATGGACTTAGCCCGTGAACTTCGAGAAAAGCAAGACAAAGTGGGTATTATCTTTTTGACAGGTTTTGCTGATTTCCTTTCTGAAGGATACGAAGTGGATGCAGTACGATATCTTCTAAAACCTGTAGATAAAGAAAAACTCTTTTCCGCACTTACTGCCGTATTTCAAAAATGCAAAGATAAGAATAAGAATGACCGCAAAATTCTCTTCCCTCTCGGAGCGGAATCTATCGCCGTTTATGAAAATGAGATTTTCTATGTGGAAGCTTTTTCACATTCCACAAGACTTGTTACGAAAGAAAGTAATATAGAATTACCCTTGGGTATTGGCGATGTAGAATCTATACTTTCTTCCGATAAATTTTGCAAAGTACATCGTTCATATATTGTAAACTTGGATGCAATTAAGCAAATACGCAAATATGAGTTGACCCTCGATAACGATGACACAGTTCCAGTAAGTCGTCGACTTTTCAATGATGTGCACCGTGCGTTTATTTCTTACTACAAAAAGGAGGCAGTAACAAAATGAAAATCTTTTTTATCTGCCTTGCTATAATACTTTTAGGCGCAGCTATTTTCTTTGCTGTACGTGCAGGGATAAAACATTATACAGATAAGAAAATTGAAGCCTATCAAAATACGCTTTTAGAAAAGCACTATGAAGAAGTAGAAAATATGTACCGCCAAGTTAGAGGCTGGCGGCATGACTATAAAAATCATATTCAAGTTATGAAAGCACATTTGCAAATGAAAGAATATGATTTACTTGATGAATATCTCGGCACTCTCAATGCAGACATAATGGAGATTGACACAGTTATAAAAACAGGCAACGTCATGACTGACGCAATTTTAAACAGCAAATTGACCCTTGCTAAAGAAAAAGGAATTGCCGTAAAAGCCGATGCTAAAGTACCAGAATGTTTAAAAATTACTGAAACTGACCTCTGTGTTATTTTGGGAAATCTTTTAGATAACGCAATCGAAGCAGTTTTAAATACACCTGAAGAAAAACGATTTATTCGTGTTTATCTTGGTACATTCAAAGGTCAGTTTTATATTTCTGTTTCTAATTCTGTTGGTAAAACTCTTAAAAAACAGGGCAAGACTTATTTGACGACAAAAGACGGAATGCACGGTTTTGGCATCAAACGTATGGATGCCATAGTAAAAAAATACGGCGGATATGTAAACCGACAAGATGAAACCGATGTTTTTGCAACAGAAGTTATGCTGCCACTTTAAAAACCATTCGTGCACGAATAAATACCATTCGTGCACGATTTTTCTTTTTTTGGAAGAAATCTGTTATACTCCGAAGTACTGGGAGATGAAGCTATGGAAAAGCAAAAAACAAAATATTCATTTAGGGAAAATCTTGGGTATATGCTGAAAGATTTACATAATGAAAATAAAAAATTTCATGGAAAAATCTACGGAAATATGCTTTGCCACATAATACCAAACGTTTTAGGTTCACTTTTTGCAACAGTAATGCTAAAAATTCTAATTGATAGTGTGACCGGAACCGTTTCCTTAAAAGTTTTAGGCCTATCTCTATTGGTATTTGTGCTTTTAAATATTATCATGGAAATCATGAAAGCACAGTTTGAATATGGTAAATCCTTTTATGACAACAAACTACGTTATGGTGTGTATCATAGACGACTTATACAAAAAAACTTATCTATGAACTACAGTACAATGGAAAGTTATCAAACACGTAAGGAAGCCTATGCAGCAAAACGTATTACCAGCTGTGGGGATTCTGGAATTTCAGGACTTATTTTCTATGTTTCTAATTTTTTCATGTCGGTATTTGGTATAACTGCATTTATTGCTATTTTAACGCTTTCCAATCCATTACTTATTTTAATTGTACTTGTTTCGACTATACTAACAATCTTTTTAGAAGGAATTTTACAGGCTGAAAACAATCAACAAGAGGAAAAAGGATTCCAAAATATTTATAAAAGACTTTCCTATCTATCTAATCAAACAACAGATTTAAAGTCGGCTAAAGAAATGCGTGTTTTTAACATGATGTCTTGGTTTCAACCTCTTTATAATTTATTGTTTTATGACTACAAGCGTCACATGGATAATATCACACAACGTCGAACTCTTCTATCAATTTGTTCTGCTGTTGTTGTGTTTTTACGTGATATTGCTGTTTTCGCTGTACTTTTAAATATGTACCGCAACAAATCACTTACTGCCGGTGATTTTGCCTTTTCTTATGTACTTATTAGTGGTGCAACAAACTGGGTATGTCAGCTTTCTGAAATTATATATCGCTTTTACAATCTACATATTCTGTGTGACGATTACCGCAAGTATTTGGACGAAAAAAATGATCAACCTTGTAAAGAAATCATAGACAATATCCCCATAGCCTGCAAAATAGAATTTAGAAATGTTAGTTTTTCCTATGACGGAAAAAGAAAAATTTTAGACAACATAAGTTTTACAGTAAATCCAAATGAAAAAATTGCTCTTGTTGGTTTAAATGGTGCGGGCAAAAGCACTATGATGAAATTACTTTTAGGATTTTATCAACCTACAAGCGGTAAAATTCTTATAAACAACAAAGATATAAAGGCAATAGATGAAGAAAATTATATGCGCTTTTTTTCGGCTGTATTTCAAGATGTCTTTACACTCCCTATGAGTATTCGTAAAAATATTGTGCTAAATGAAAATGTAGACGAAGATAAACTTCAAAAAGTTATGAGTTTTGCAGGTATCTCCGAAAAAATAAATACACTTCCAAATGGAATAGATACCAAATTACATAAAGATATTAACTCTGACGCAGTAGAACTTTCAGGCGGTGAATTACAAAGGCTTCTGTTAGCTCGTTGCATTTATAAAGATGCGCCAATTATGATTTTAGATGAACCGACTGCAGCGCTTGACCCCATTGCAGAAAATGACATTTACACAAAATACAATGAGATTAGCAAAAACAGAACATCCTTTTTCATTTCACACAGACTGGCAAGCACATCATTTTGTGACAGAGTCTTATTTTTAAAGGATGGTAAAATTACAGAAAGTGGTACACATGAAGAACTTATGGCAAATCAAAATGATTACTATAAACTATACCGCATGCAAAGTTACTACTATAACGAAAAAGCGAAAGGCGGTGTAATGGCATGAATACGGTAAAAGAAAACTTAGAAATTTTAAAATTTTCATATCGCTTTACCAAAGAACAAAATATACCCGTCTACGCAATATTTCTCTTTCACGCTATATCGGAGCCTCTGCCTGCCATTTTTTCGGTTTGGTTTACAGCAAAAATTACAGCATTAATTTCTGTTCAGGAGCCCCCGCATTCAGTTTTAGTGCATGCTTTTATAGGCGTAACGTTAATTTTTATTTTAACAATTATAAAACGAATCGGTGAACACTTTTATTTTAAAAAGATAGATATTTTAACAGTAAAAGAAAAAGCTTATGTATCTGACATAATATCAAAAAAAGATTATGCTCTTTTAGAAAAAACAGACTTTCAGTTGCTTTTCAAAACTTATGACGAAGTAGCCTCAAATTATGGTTGTTCTGTAATTCGATTTTATTTTATGTTTTTAACAAAGGTTATGAGTGGATTTATTGGGCTTGTACTGTCACTTTTGATTATCTTGCCTTCATTAAAAACATTATTTGTCTTTGACAACAATACCTTTATTACTTCTTGGAAACCGGCAGTTTTAACGATAATTTGTATTATACTTTTCGGAATTATTATGGGAATCACTGGCAACCGTTTAGCAAACTTTTGGACAAAGCTACATGAAGAAACACAAAGCAGTTATTCTATGTTTATGTATTGGCTATCTTTCACTGAAAATTATAAACAAGGCAAGGACATAAAAGTTTATCGTGCGCAGAAACTTATCCAGCAAGAGTATGACTATTGGCAAGAAAAAAGTCTTAAACTAACAAGAAAAACGATAAAAAAAATCATTCCTCTGCGACGTATCATAGGAATTTTTACAGGACTTATTGTTGGTACTTTGTATTCTTATATTGCTTTGAGAGCCGCTATTGGTTTACTTTCTGCCGAAAATCTTGTAGCTATCGTCGGTGCAGTTCCACTCATAATTAACGGAATTACACAATTATCAAATTTACCATTTTTAACAAAAACTCTCTGCAAATATGTAGGTTATCTAAAACGCATTGCGGATTATGATTCAGACAGATATATGGGAACAATTCCTGTTGAAAAGCGAGATGACAATGATTTTCTTATTGAGTTTAAAGATGTTAGCTTTAAATATCCGAACACAGATACCTACGCTCTCAAGCATGTATCAATGCAGTTTAAAATTGGCGAACATCTTGCCTTTGTTGGTACAAACGGTTCAGGAAAGACCACCTTTATTAAACTGCTTTGCCGTTTGTATGATCCTACCGAGGGCGAAATTCTTTTGAATGGTATCAATATTCAAAAATACAACATGACGGAATACATGTCTCTTTTTTCCGTGGTATTCCAAGACTTTTCACTTTTCGCTGTACCTCTGTCTCAAAATGTCAGCACAAGTGTGGAATATGATAACAAAAAACTTTGGCGATATTTAGAAAAAGCCGGCATAGCGAATAGAGTAAAGGAAATGCCTAAACAGGAAAACACAGTTCTTTATAAAGAACTCGATGACAATGGCGTAGAAATCTCTGGAGGCGAAGCTCAGAAAATTGCGATTGCAAGAGCCCTCTATCGAAATGCCCCGTTTGTAGTGCTCGATGAACCTACCGCCGCCCTTGACCCCATATCTGAATTTGAAATTTATGAGCGCTTTAACGATTTCACAAAGGATAAAACTGCAATCTATATTTCCCACAGACTTTCTTCTTGCCGTTTTTGCGATAAGATTATGGTATTTGATAATGGGCAGATTGTTCAGTTTGGCACACACGAATCTCTCTTATCCGACGAAAATGGAAAATACAATCAACTTTGGAACTCTCAAGCAAAATATTATATTTCAAAAGTAGAATAATATTGTAATTAAGCAAGTAGGTTACAACAGACCAATTCGTAACTTACTATTCCAAAAAAGTAGCAAACAAGCTAATGCTTGTCTGCTACTTTTTTATCCCCAATTAAGATTTGATTTTTATTAATCAAACTCTTTCGTAATTTTGTTTAGGCTTACGTTATTATCTTTGACCAATACCGCTCGCTGATTTAAGATGTGTTTTTTAATAGATTGGTGAGTTCTTTGACTAAAAATGCTTTGGTTATTACATATATTTTTTTGCACTCGTCTAACACTTTTTCTAACATTCTCATACAATTCACTTAATTGAAAACTTATATAGCTCGTCTAATTTTTAGTTTTATCTTTATTTCAACATTTTCTTTGCTCTCTGCCCTTGCATATTTAATTATGAGCATTTTGTTTTATAAACAAAACTATCCCACATAACACCTAATACTTCATTCTTTCTCAAGATATAAGATGTAGAAGATAAAACACCTATTACGTCTATTCTTCTATTCTAATATTTATCAATAAAATATTTTTAATAATTATTTTTCTAAACGTTGAAAAAACAATATTTC